>JBQCFH010000335.1:0-18836 GCA_051959385.1 Rhizobiaceae bacterium
GTCGCGCTGGTGCGCTCGCTGCGGCGCACGGGCACGACAGCGGAGATCGTCGCCATGCATACCGGCGGTGCGCCGGCCGAGGCGCTCGCGCCGGTGGCGGCGCTTGGCGCGCGCCTGGCGCCGGTCGAGCTTCTGCCGACCTCAGAGACGTTCAATGAGCGCCATGCCCGCGCGCGGCTGCACGACGCCGCGCCCTTCACCAAGGGCGATAAGCCCGCTTTCCACACGCCGCTCGACAATTTCGCCAAGCTGAGGCTCTGGCAAATGACCGAATATGACAAGGTCGTGTTCCTCGACGCCGACGCGCTGGTGCTGAAGAACATCGACCGGCTGTTCAACTGGCCCGAGTTTTCCGCCGCGCCGAACGTCTATGAAAACCTTGCCGATTTCCGCCGGCTGAACTCCGGCGTCTTCGTGGCGCAGCCGTCGGAGGCGACCTTCGCGGCGATGCTGGAGAGGCTCGACCGGCCGGAGGCGTTCTGGCGGCGGACGGACCAGACCTTCCTCGAAAGCTTCTTCCCCGACTGGCACGGCCTGCCGGTCTTCTTCAACATGCTGCAATATGTCTGGTTCAACCTGCCTGATCTTTGGGAATGGAAATCCATTTCGGTGCTGCACTATCAGTATGAGAAGCCTTGGGAGGACCACGAGAAGGCAGAGCGGCTCAAGCCGCTGATCGATCTGTGGCAAGCCTACTATCGCGGCGAGGGAATTCCCGATATCGCCGCGCTTCGCAACCCGGCGGAGCGGCCGTGACGCTGGCGCTGGTCTCCGGCGGTGGCGGCTTCGTGGGCCGCTTCATCGTGGAAAGGCTGCTCGGCGAGGGCATAACGGTTCGGATCGCCGGCCGTACGCAGCCTGTGGAAGGATTCTTCTCGCGATCCGTCGAGTTTCTGCCGCAAGCCCTTGAACCGGAATCGGATTTCTCCGCCGCATTTTCAGGCGTCGATTTTTTTGTCCACGCCGCCTTCGACCATCTGCCGGGAAAATATCGTGGCGGGGAGGGCGGCGATCCGGAAGGTTTTCGCCGCCGCAACCATCTCGGAACGGTAGCCCTTTTCCGGGCGGCGAAAGCAGCCGGGGTGCGGCGCGCAGTGTTCCTGTCGAGCCGTGCCGTCTATGGGACGCAAGCGCCGGGCGCCGTACTGAACGAGGAAACGACGCCGCGTCCGGACACGCTCTACGGCGAGGCGAAGCTCGCGGCGGAACGCGACATCCTGGCGATGAAAGGCGAAGGGTTCGAGCCCGTCGGATTGAGGATCACCGGCGTCTACGGGCCGGCGGGCGAGGGCCGGCGGCACAAATGGGCCGATCTTTTCGACGACTGGCGCGCCGGCCGCGAGATCACACCCCGCGCCGGCACCGAGGTCCACGGCGACGATGTTGCGGCGGCCGTGTCGCTAATTCTGCAGGCGGCGGACGGCGTGTCGGGCGAGATATTCAACGTCTCGGACATCGTCGTCGACCGGCGGGAACTTCTGGAGATGGTTGGCGAAATCACCGGCCCTGCGGGGCCGCTGCCTCCCGCGGCCGACCGTTCGGCGCTGAACGCCATGTCCTGCGAGAAATTGCGCGCGCTGGGCTGGCGGCCGGGCGGGCGGGCCAAGCTTGCAGGGTTCCTGCGGGAGTGGCTGGCGGCCAATGAATCTGGACGGGCGCGATAGGCGCTATCTTGCGTCATGCCGGTTTCCGACCGAAGCGAAGCTGCGGGCGGAAGACCGGCACCCATTCCGTAATTTCGCCTTACAGGCTGGTTGGGAATAGTAGGCTACAGCGCCAATTTTATTCCGGACCAGATCGCGATTCCGCACGCTCGCGGAAATGGATCCCGGTCTTCCGACACTCGCTTTGCTCATGTCGAAAACCGGGATGACGCGCGGGCACGGGCGCCGTGCAGCCGCCGCCTTCAGCCCTTGTTGCCGGCCTCGGCGTGGTGCTTCTTCTTCGGGGCGGTGTCGTCGGCTTCCGACGTATTGGCCGCCTGGAGCTTCGCCTTCGCCTCGCGGTAGAGCCGCTGGTAGGGCTGCAGCTCCTTCACTTCGGCCTTGAGCGCGGCGATCTGGCCGGTGAGGTCGGCGATTTCGCCCTGCAGCATCTCGACGCCGGACATATCGACCTGCCCCGGCGCGGCATGGCCGTTGGCGGCCGCCTTGCGATCGGCGTCGCCGTCGCGCTGCAGGCTGGCGATCATCTCCTGCGCGATCTGCTTTTCGGTCGCCAGGTCGTTCAACTGCGACTTCAGCCGGCCAATTTCCTCGCTCGCCTGGGCCTGGTCGGCGGACGCTGTCTCCAGCCGCTTGTTCAGGCTCTGGATTTCCTCCTTCAGGCCGCGGATCTCGGCCATGTAGCGGCGCGTTTCCGCTTCGCTCTCGGCTTCGCGGCCGATGGCGGCCTCGTTCAGTTCCGCCTGTTTCGTCTGCGCGCTTTCCACCTGCTTCTGCAGCCGGATGATCTCCTTCTCGCTCTTGTCGAGCGCGGCCTGGGTCTCGCGATGCCGGCTCGTCTCGTTCGAGTGGATCGTGGTAAGCTCGTCGAACTTGCGGCGCAGTTCAGCTTCGCGCTTCAGCGTCTTGTCCAGGTCGATCGAGAGGTTGACCTGCTTTTCGCGCAGGATCTCGTTCTCACGCAGCCGCCGCTCCGCCTCGACCGTGCGGGTCGAAAGCGTCTTGACCACGTCGCCGCGCTCGGATTCGCTCCGCGACAGGCTGTTGCCGAGTTCGACATTCTCGAGCTTCAGGCTGGAAACCTCGATGCGCAAAGCGTCGCGGTCCTGCAGAAGGCCGGATTCGCGCCGGCGCAGCGCCTCCAGCGCCGCCTCCAGTTCCTGCTGCTTCGTCAGCGCGTCGTGCAGCTGATCCGAAAGCTTGCGGTTTTCCGTGCTGAGCGCGTTATTGGCGGTCTCGAACTCGCTGGCGCGATGGATGTCGGGGTGAACCGCATTGAGGAATTCGCGGGTCAGATGGTGCGCCGTCACGATCTCGGCGAGGCCGGAACTGACAGTCTCCAGATGATCGTGGGCGTTGCGATGCAGCTCCTCAAGCGATTCAAGCGCGGCAAGCCGGCTCTGGGCGTAGGAGGTCAGGCGCACCGCCGGTTCCTGCGGCTCTTCAGGGACATCCTGGCGCGGGAATTCTGCGCGCGCGACCTCTTCGGTCCGCGGAGTCGATTCCTCGGCGGCCTCCTTTACCTGCGGCGTGTCCGGCAGGCTGAACAAGTCCTCGTCAAGCACGTCCAGCATCCCTGTTTGGAGTTCCTCGAAGGCCTTGTCCAGCTTGTCGCCACGTTTGAGCATACCTATCAGATTCATCACTTCCACCCCTTGGCGGGAACGCCACCGTACTTTGCACTTATTCAGGAATTGGTAACCCTGTTACTACAGCCGATGTTTCGGGAACGGAAGGCTCGGAGAGACCGGTTCACCAAGTATAGTAAATTTCTACGCTTTTCTGCTTAGCCCATTCTTCCCCAGGACGGAACGCCTACGGTTTTAATAAACCTTTAGCCATATCCGACTTCGCCTTATGGTGTAATTGTTGACCCTCCCTCGACCTGACGCTCCGGCGCGCAATTCCGTCGCGCAGAAGATGGCGCGCCGATGGAGAAAGTCTAGACTTGCAGCGAAAGCAGGCAAAAAGGCGGAGAAAATGAGCGAGAAAGACGACGAAAGCGATGGTCTCGGGCAATATGCTTCTCCGCCCTGCTTCATGCATGAACTGACCGAGGATTACCGGGTGCCGGCGGCCGCCGATCCGCAGGCACAGGCGGATGTCTATCGCTGGCGCAAGGCCGAAAGGCAGCGGCAGATCGAGGCGCGGCTGACAACAAGCGCCGCGGCGCGCGCGGCGATGACGGAGGGGATCGCGGCCGGGCTCGACAGGGTGATCGGCGACGTCGGCGGCAGGCTCGTCAGCTATTACTGGCCATTCCGGGGCGAGCCCGACCTCAGGGCCTGGGCGCAAACGATCATCGACAGGGGCGGCCGCACCGCGCTGCCGCTCGTCGTGGCCAAGGGCCAGCCGCTCGTCTTTCGCCAGTGGCAGCGCGGCGAGAAACTCGAGCGCGGCGTGTGGAACATCCCCATCCCGGCGGAGGGAGATCCGGTCTTTCCCGACATCGTGGTTGCGCCGCTCGTCGGCTACGACCCGTCGAACTACCGGCTCGGCTATGGCGGCGGTTTCTACGACCGGACGCTGGCCTCGCTGCCGAGAAAGCCGCTCGTGATCGGCATCGGCTACGGGACGTGCGCGCTGCCGACGATCTATCCGCAGCCGCACGACATCCCGATGGATGTGATCGTGACGGAGAGCGGGGTGATTTCGGATCGGAGGTAGGTCCGGAGAGCGTTAGGTCACCCCACCCCCGGCCTGTCGGCCGGACCCTCCCCGTCGAGGGGAGGGAGGCCGCCAGGTTCTCGACCTCATCGACGGCGGCATGGCCGAAGCATCTTATTCGTTCCGCCGCGGGAGAGAGGGGCGCGGCGAGCCGGAAAGGCACCCTCCCTCCCCTCGACGAGGAGGGTCCGGCCGACAGGCCGGGTGGGGTGATGGTGTTGAACAGTCAGCCTCGCCACTCACGCCGCGAGCGCTTCCCGTCCATGCGTCTCGGCGAGCGCTCCGGCGCGCGCCATGGCGGCGCTGATGGCCTTCTCCGCGGCCTCGGTTCCGAAGGCGAGGCCCTCGACCCGGATCACTTCGACATCGGTGATGCCCATGAAACCGAGCATGTGCCGGATATAGGGCGAGGCGAAGTCGATGGCCTTGGTCGGGCCGTCGGAATAGACGCCGGCGCTGGCCACCACGACATAGGCCTTCTTGCCCTTGAGCAGCCCTTCCGGGCCGGTTTCGGTATAGCGGAAGGTCTTGCCGCGCACGGCAATGCGGTCGAACCAGCTCTTCAGCGGCGATGTCACCGCGAAGTTGATCATCGCGGCGCCGATCACCACCGTGTCGGCGGCGGCGATCTCGGCGATCAGCCGGTCGGATTCCTCGGCGGCCGCCTTCTGGGCTTCCGTCGGGCTTTCTGAGGGAGCGGTCGCCGCCACCACGAACTCGCTGTCGATATGGGCGGGCGGGTTGGCGCCGAGATCGCGCACGGTCAGCGCCGCGCCGGTTCGGTCCGAGATCGATTCGGCGAGCGACCGCGCCACCTTCGTCGACAGCGAAGCTTCGCCGCGGGGGCTGGAAAGAACGAGGAGGGTGTTTGACATGATGCACTTCCTTTTTCGGTGGGGGCCTCGGGAGCAGGCCGCCGATGCGATTTGCCTTGGTTACAAATTTGATACTGGTATCAAACAAGAACCGATGCTAAACTGGATACCGAATTGGAATGCGCAAGGAGGCACTTTCTTGGAACACGGTGACAACCTTGTAACCCCGGACTGCCGGGCGGTGGCCGACATACTGGCGCGGATCGGCGACAAATGGACGGTGTTCGTCGTGCGCAGCCTCTCGGACGGGCCGAAGCGCTTCACCGAAATCAAGCGCGTCATAAACGGAATTTCGCAGCGTATGCTTACACTTACGCTGCGCGGGCTGGAGCGCGACGGGTTCGTGACGCGTACGGTGACGCCATCCATCCCGCCGCGCGTGGACTACGAGCTGACCGAGCTCGGCCGGACGCTGATCGGGCCGCTGCACACGATCGGCGAATGGGCGACGACACATCGTCAACAGGTGGAAGACGCCCGCGCGAGCTTCGATCGCGCCGCGGCGGAAGCGGCGCCGGCGCGGTTGATAGGAGTGGGCGGGGGGTGAGTGTTCGCCAGCTACTTTAAGGCTGGCAGGAGCGGCGCCTTTTCGCACCCCCCTCTGTCCTGCCGGACAGAGGGGGGTGCGAAGGAACGCGCGATTCTATTCCTTTCAAGATAGCATCTCACGGAAACAGCGGGTCGGCCGCCATCTCCAGGTGCAGCGGTCCGCCGTTCCAGGGGTGCGCCTCGCAGACGGCCTCGTCGAGTTCGACGCCGAGGCCGGGCTCTTTCGAGGGAATTACCCAGCCGTCCTGCCACTCGATCTTCTTCTTCAACAGCTTCGCATGGAAGCCGTCCCAGGTCTTGATCGACTCCAGGATCAGGAAATTGGGCAGCGTCGCGGCGAGCTGGATGTTCGCGGCGCCGACGATCGGCCCGCAATAGCAGTGCGGCGCGACCTGGATGTGGTGCGCCTCCGCCATCGCCGCGATCTTCTTCGTCTCCACTATGCCGCCCGAACGGCCGAGGTCGGGCTGCAGGATGCTCGCCGCCTTGTGCTCGATGACGCGGGCGAACTCCCATTTGGTGGTCAGCCGCTCGCCGGTGGCGATCGGGATCGAGGTCGAGCGGGCAACCTCCGCCATCACCTCGGGCATGTCGGGCGGCACCGGCTCCTCGAACCAGAGCGGATCGTAGGGTTCGATGGCGCGGGCCATGCGGCGCGCGCCGGATGCCGTGAACTGGCCGTGGGTGCCGAACAGGATGTCGGCCTTGGTGCCGACCGCCTCGCGGATCGCCTTCAGCATGCGAACGGAAAGGTCGATGTCGACCAGGCGCGGCTGGTGGCCGTCGAAGGCGGTGTAGGGGCCGGCCGGGTCGAGCTTAACGGCGTTGAAGCCCTGCCGGACATAGTCGAGCGCGCATTCGGCGGCGAGATCGGGATCGTTATAGACATTCTTGTCGCGGTTCTCCGCTTCGGCCGGATAGACGCTGCCGGTCGTCGGGTAGAGATAGGTGTAGGAGCGCAGCTTCTCGTGCACCTGGCCGCCGAGCAGCTTGTAGACCGGCTTGCCGGCCTCCTTGCCGATGATGTCCCAGCAGGCCATTTCGAGCGCCGAGACGCAGCCCATCATGGAGACGTCCGGGCGCTGCGTGAAGCCGGAGGAATAGGCGCGGCGGAAGAAGAGCTCGATGTCGTGCGGATCGCGGCCGACGAGATGGCGCGCCGCGCAATCCTCGATCATGCGCGCGGTGGTCTCCGGGCCGAAGGTGGCGTTGTAGGCCTCGCCGTAGCCGACGACGTTGCCGTCGGTCGACAGCTTGACGAAGATGAAATAGCGCCCGCCGGTCTGCGGCGGCGGATTGCCGACGATGAAGGTCTTGACGTCGGTGATCTTCATGGGGCGCTCCGGAGCGGTTTCGGCAGATCGGCAGTCGGCAGTAGGCAATCGGCACTAGGTCGCTATGCGGAAGCCGAGCTTGGCGATACCGATTGCCGATCTGCCCATTGCCTACTGCCTAAAACACAATCACATTCCTCAACGCCTTCCCCGCATTCACGTCGGCGATGGCCTCGTTGATGCGCTCCAGCGGGTAGCGTGCGGTGATCAGTTCGTCGAGCTTGAGGCGGCCGGCGCGATAGAGCTCCACCAGTTCGGGGATGTCGGTCGCGACCGTAGTCTCGCCCATCTTGGAGCCGATGATCTTCTGGTTCCAGGCCGCCACGGTTCCGGGATCGTATTCGGCCATGACGCCCGAGGGCGGCATGCCGACAATGACCACGGTCCCGTTCTTGGTGATGTAATCGAACGCGCGGTCGAAGGCCGCCTTGGCGCCGACGGTGACGAAGACGAAGTCGACGCCGCGATTTTGGGTCAGCGCCTTGATCGCCTTGGCCGCGTCGTCCTTCTTCGGGTTGACGGCATGCGTGGCGCCGAAGCGCTTCGCCGCGTCGAGCTTGTCGTCGGCGAGGTCGACGGCGACAATGGTGCTGGCGCCCGCGATCGCCGCGCCCTGGACGCTGTTCAGCCCGACGCCGCCGCAGCCGACGACCGCGACGTGGTGGCCGGGCTTCACCTTCGCCGTGTTGACCACAGCGCCGTAGCCGGTGATGACGCCGCAGGCGAGCAGCGAGGCGGAATCGAAGGGCACATCCTTCGGGATCGCCACCATCTGGCTCTGGTCGACCAGCACGCGCTCGGCGAAGGCGCCGGTACGCATCGCCTGCACGTAGGCGCTGCCGTCGGCGCCGGAGATCGGGCCGCCCGGATCGCGCGGAAAGACCTCCTCGCACATGACCTCGCTGCCCTGCTTGCAATAATGGCAGTGGCCGCAGGAGCGGATGAGCGTGACGACGACATGGTCGCCCGGCTTGACGCGCGAAACGCCGCTTCCGGTCGCGGCGACCACTCCGGCGGCCTCATGTCCGTAGACGGCCGGCAGCCCGCCGCCCCAGGCGCCTTCGGCATAGAAGATATCGGAATGGCAGATGGCGCATGCCTTGATGTCGACCAGCACCTCGCCGGGTCCCGGTTCGGCCAGGCCGACCTCCTCGATCACGAGGGGCTTGCCGAATTCGCGGCAGACGGCGGCTTTCATGTTCGGGGCGGCTCCCTGTTCCGAGGCGCGGAGAATGGCGGCAATCTAGAGAGCGGGCAAGCGGTCGCGCGCCGAAAATGCGGCATCGGAAGTCGGGTTTCAGGTAATCGATATTGGTCACCTTAATGGGGTCTGCGCTCTACGTTGCCCCTCTGTCCTGCCGGACATCTCCCCCGTGCGAGGGAGATGTCCGGCAGGACAGAGGGGGGAGCCAAGGAACGCAAACCGATCATCCTCGTGATGTCGGCTGGAGTTCCAAGGGCCGTTGACCCTCGCGCACCATCGACATACAGCCACAGCGAAACAACGCCAGGGACGAGCCGACATGGAACAGAAGCCGAGAGGCGAACTGACGCTCAGGACATTGGCAATGCCCTCCGATGCCAATGCCGCGAGCGATATCTTCGGCGGCTGGGTGATGGCGCAGATGGACCTCGCCTGCGGCATCCGCGCCGCCGAGCGCGCCAAGGGGCGCGTGGTGACGGCCGCGGTCAAGGAGATGTCCTTCGCCAAGCCGATGAAGATCGGGGACACGCTGTGCATCTACACGCATATCGAGCGGGTCGGCCGCACCTCGATGGCGCTGAAGGTGGAAGCGTGGGCGCAGCGCTATCTGTCGGATTTGATGGAGAAGGTGACCGACGCCGACTTCGTCATGGTGGCGCTGGACAGGGATGGGAAACCGACGCCGGTGCCGGCGGAGGCTTAACTTTCCCCAGTGAGGAGAGGAAGATCGTCTACGGAAATACCCCCACCCCTAACCCCTCCCCACAAGGGGGAGGGGGACTTTGCTCCGGCGCAGTATGGCGCAAATTTCGACGATTTCAGCTGGGAAAGGGATGTCGGCGTCTCCCTCCCCCTTGTGGGGAGGGTCGATCCGCCCCCGGGATCTTGCTTTTGGCAAGCCCGAGGAAAGGCTCCGCGGATCGCCTGGGGGTGGCGATGGTCATGCACAGTTCGGCACGACCCCCACCCCGGCCGGCTTTGCCGTCCGACCCTCCCCGCAAGGGGGAGGGTGGGGGCTACCTGCACGCCACGTAGCCGTTGCGGCGCTGCTTGAGGTCGAAGTGGAAATGGTTGGCGTGCGCCCGGTTGTAGCCGGGGCCGAGCACCGTGGTGAAATAGTCGCAGGCCTCGGCGCGCACGCGGTTCAGGAAGCCGCGCTGGCGGAAGGCGAAGAAGCCCGGGCTGGTCACGTCGATCACCCGGCCGCTGTTCAGCCTGATCTTCATGACGTCTATGGCGTTGCCCTTGGCGTGCTCGGAGAGATGGTTGGTCGATTCGCCGATCATGTTGCGGCAGGCATAGCTCGAGCCGGTATAGATCGTGTCGATGCCGGAGAAATAGCGCGTGCGCACCGCGGGCGCGAAATCCTTGCGCACATATTCAGCGAAGGTGGCGGCCATCCTGGCGTTGAGCACCGCCGCAGGCTTCAGCTCGATGCCGCCGGAGAGGCCGAGCACCTTGACGGGGTAGTCGATGCCGCAGACGCCGCGCTCGTGGATCGGCGGCAGGTCGACATAACGCACGCCGAGCCGCTTCAGTTCGCGCCTCAACGCGACCTCGTCGGCGGGCATGACGTCGGGAGCGGGCGGGAAGCCGCGGGCGGCGGGGGGAGGCGGGGCGGCATCCGGCGCTTCGTCCGGCTCCGGCGGCGACAGCGTCTGTGGCGCGTCCCGGTAGGCGGGCCGCGCCGGCGGCAGCATGGCGTAGCGCGGGCCCGGAGGCGGCGCGGCATGCCGGTCGAGAACCGGATCGGAGAAAGTGGCTTGTGACGAGGGCGGCGGGACTTCGTAAGAACGCCGCGTCGGGGTGGGCCGCACGGGCGGGAGCGACGCGGCCCGCGGCGCGGATAGGTCTTCTCGGCGGCCTTGCGGTGTCGGGCCTGCGAAATCATCGGCGGGCTCCGTGCGCATAGCGGGCACGTCTTCCAGGGAGGGCGTCGGATAGCCCATGTCCGATGCGGTCGGCGCCGGAGAGACCTGTCTTTCAT
Source organism: Rhizobiaceae bacterium (assembly GCA_051959385.1). Lineage (GTDB taxonomy): Bacteria > Pseudomonadota > Alphaproteobacteria > Rhizobiales > Rhizobiaceae > Mesorhizobium_L. Next base: position 10,281 of record JBQCFH010000335.1, read on the forward strand.
AAGCCGGTGCGGACATCTCCACCGGCTCGGGATCCGTAATCGCGGCCGTATGCGTGCCGACGTCGACGGGCGGGATCGGCGCGAGCATGCTGCCGGCCGTGCAGCCGGCAAGGGCGGCTGAGGCGAACAGCAGACCGGCCGCGGCGGTCCGCCGGAAGCGCGCGCGGGCCGGCGCGGCAAGGGATACGCGAACTCGTACTGACATGGTGGTCCCGGACTGTCCCCGGAGCCACTCTAGGCGCCAATCGTAAAGGAATGCTCATCCCGCCCATTCATGCCTGCGGCGAAAGCAGGGCGCGGACGCATATTTATTGGCAGAAGGCCTGCTCGTTCTTCCTCGGCTCGAGATCGAAATGGAAATGCAGGCTGTGGTCGGCATCCGCCCCCGGGCCAAGCACCGTGCGGAACGGACCGCATGCCGCCTGGCGAACGTCGTTCAGGAACTCGGTCCGTTTCGGATCGCTGTCGCCGTAGTCCTTGACCTCGATCGTGGTGCCGTCCTTGAGCACGAATTCGGCGATATCGATGGCATTGCCGAAAGCGTGCTCGGAAATCTTTTCGGTGCCGTGGCGGTCGCGGCAGACATAGGCCGACGCCTGGCGGATCGAGGCGATCGGCGAACCGAATATCCTTTGCGCGGCCGGCGAGGCCGTGTCCCTGATGAAGCGGGCGAGCTTGTCCGCAAGCGCGCAGTTCATCACCGCGTCCGGTCCGAGCTTCACCGAAGAGGAGAGGGCGGAAACCGCGATCGGGTTGGGTACCGAACAGCCGGCTTCAGGGTCGGAGAGTGGCGCTTTTTCCTCGAAGCTCGCGCCGAGCTTGCTCAGATCGGCCATGCAGGCGAGGCGGGCCGGAGGCGGCGGCGGTGTCGGCCGAAGAATCACCCGCCGGAGCGGCTGAGGCTTGGATGTCGGAACCGGCGCCACTTCCGGAGGAGAAGGCAGCCCGGCGATAACGGAAGGATTCTCCCCGGCGTCGGGTTCGGCTGCTTCGGCCGACTGAGGCGCCGCCGGTGGCCCCGCGGCCTCAGGGGGCGGGGCAGGGCGCTTGGTGGGGATGGGCGCTGTCTCCGGGGTCTCCGGCTCGATGCGGGCTTCCTGCGAGAGCGCCTTCGCATCGAAAACAGGTTTTTCTTGCGCCGGGAGGCGCGGGTCGGCCTGCGGGACCGGAGCCTCGCGCGGCAGGCTTTGCGGTTCCGCCCGGACCGTGCCGGCCGTGCCGCAAAGTGCGAGGGCGATCACGAAAGCCGCCTGCGTGCAGAATATATTCCTCATAAGAGGGTAATCGGCGCGCGGCTTCGCGGTTCCGCTATCCTGCTCAATTCGCGATACGAATCGTAACGGAGGCCATTGCGCCGGCAGACTGCCGGAACGGTTCACGCCCCGATTGCCTGCAGCCCTTCCTCGAGCCAGTCGCCGAGCATCGGCATGCCGAGCAGGTATTTCGACGTGCGCTTCAAATTGCGCTGGCGCGCCTCGCGCACCGCCTCCTGCCATTCGGAGGGATCAAAGTCGCCGCGCCCGATCCAGTAGAGCGCTACGAGCTCCGCCGCCTCGTCGACGTTGAGGTCGTCGATCAGCTCGCGGAGTTCCTCCTCGGTGAGGTTCTCTTCCTCCTCCTCGGCGAGGCCGTCATGGTGGTGGCCGTCATGGGACTGGTCGTCGATCTCGATCTCGTGCTCGCCGCCGGCCCGGTAGTCGTCGGCCATTGCCGCGCTGATGGCGCGCGCCTTCAGCGCGAACAGCCGGACGGTTTCCGGGTCGATCGAAAGTTCCCACTCCTTTTCCGGCGCCATGCTGGGGCTCCGCAATGCATTTTGGCGGCATCTTTTCGCGGAACTGCCTGACAGTCGAGCAAAATCGCGCGCTCAGGTCCGGGCGGGCTGGCGTCGGCGCGAGAGAAGAACCGGCCCGAGCTCGACCAGCAGGATGGCGCCGAAGATCAGCGCGCAGCCGCCGAGCGCTTCGAGCGGCAGCCGCTCGCCGAGAAAGATCGCGCCGAAGAGCGCGGCGAAAACGGCCTCCGTGGAAAGGAAGATCGCCGCCTGCGGGGCAGTCGTATAGCGCTGGCCGACGGCCTGGAGCGTGAAGGCCGCGCCGCCGGCGATCACGCCGGCATAGAGTATTTCCGGCAAGGTGGCTTCGATGGCCGTCCAGGCGACCGGCTCGAGGAAGAGCGCGGCGAGCAGCGCTATCGCTCCGCATACGGCGAACTGGGTGACGGCGAGCATCACCGGCCGGCCGCTGCTAACGGCGTGTTTGCCCGTATAGATCACCTGGAGCGACCAGATCAGCGCGCACAGGATGGTCAGCCAGTCGCCTGTTCGGAAAGCGCCGATCGAGCCGCCGGAGAGCAGCCAGATGCCGAGAAGCGCTGAAAGCGCGGCCGGCCAGACAAGCGGATGCGGCCACTGCCGGAAGAGGATGACGCCGACGAAAGGGACCATGACCACATAGAGGCCGGTCAGGAAGCCTGAATTGGTGACCGTGGTCGTCAAGAGGCCGATCTGCTGGGCGGCCATGCCGGCGAAAAGCAGGAGTCCGATCATCGCGAATGCCAGCCATTGGGCCCGCCGGACGCGCCGTTCGGCCTTGCGGCCTTCCTGCAAGGCGAAAGGCATCATGGCTACGGTGGCGACCCCGAAGCGCAGGCCGATGAAAAGCAGCGGGCCGATCGCCTGCATCGCGGTCGATTGCGCGACGAAGCCCATGCCCCACATGGCGCCGGCGAGCAGAAGAACGAGATTGGCCTGGATGCGGGTCATGGAACTTTCCGATGGCGGTCGGGCCGGCTGATAACATCGGACCGGCGGCCCGACAAAATTTTTACCGAGATGTGATCCAAAGCGTCACGATCTGCGATAATCTCGACGGAGGGATGAAGACCCAACTGGAGGACGTTGGTGCTCCAGGCGGCCGGTTTCCAGGAGAACTCTCATGCGCAGACGTTTGATCATCGGTGCGACAGCGGTCCTTATCGGATTTTCCTTCGTCTCCGCGCCTGCCTTCGCAATGGGCGGCAGCGGCGACTCTTCGGGCGGCGCGTCGAAGACGGTGCAGAAATGCAAGAAGAACCAGGTCTGGGACAGGAAGAAGAAGAAATGCGTCAACCCCCAGCAGGGCATGATTGACGACGAGAGCATCTTCGAGGCCGGGCGCGACCTTGCCTATGCCGGCCGCTACGACGAGGCGATCAACGTGCTCACCATGGCCGCGGACAAGACCGATCCGCGCATCCTCAACTTCCTGGGCTATGCGCATCGCAAGTCAGGCCGGGTGAATGTCGGCCTCGGCTATTACCAGGAGGCGCTCAGGATCGACCCGAACTACACGCTGGTCCGGGAATATCTCGGAGAGGCCTACCTGCAGATCGGCGACATGGCGAAGGCAAAGAACCAGCTCGCCGAGATCGAGAAGCGCAAGGGCAAGGACTGCGCCGAATACCGTGTGCTCTCCGCGCAGATCGAGGCCGCGTCGAAGGCGGGGTGAGTCACCTCGGCCGACAGAGCAAATTCACGTGACTTAAAGCACCCCCTCACCGGCCCGAGGACAGGCTCCGCGAGGCGGTGAGGGGGGAGTTCGATTGAACTACTCCGCCCGTGACAGCCTCATGATCTCGCCGTTCTCCTCGTCGGTCAGCAGCCAGATGGACCCGTCCGGCGCGACATTGACGTCGCGGATGCGGCCGAAGGCGCGCTTGAACATGCGTTCCACCTCCGTGAACTTGCCCGAATCATTGCGCTTCAGCCGTGAGACGAGCTGGAATTTCAGCGCGCCGACGATGAAGTCGCCCTTCCATTCGGGGAACATCTTGCCGTCGTAGATGGCGAGGCCGGAGGGCGCGATGGACGGGTCCCAGTAGAATTTCGGCTGCTCGTAGCCCGGCGCGGCCGTGCCGACGCCGATCTTGGTGCCGTCATAGTTGGTGCCGTAGCTGATGACGGGCCAGCCGTAATTCTTGCCGGCTTCCGACTGGTTGATCTCGTCGCCTCCCTTGGCCCCGTGCTCCACGGTCCAAAGCTTGCCGGTCGCCGGGTCGAGCGCCGCGCCGTCGATGTTGCGATGGCCGATCGACCAGATCTGCGGCAGGCCCTTCCTGCCGTCGGGCCAGGGATTGCCTGGCGCGGGACGGCCGTCCGGCGTGATGTGCAGGATCGAACCCTGTCCGTCGAACGGGTCCTGGGCGCGGTCCGGCTGGCCGCCGTCGCCGGTGGTGACGAAGAGATTTCCGTCGGGATCGAGGACGATGCGGGAGCCGTATTGATGGGTGCCGGTCTTCTTCTTCACCGCGAAGATGATCTTCGTGCCCTCAAGCCTCGCGCCGCTTTCGTCACGGACGAGCCTGGCGCGCGCTACCGCCGTACCGCCGCCGCGCGGTCCGCCTTGGGTAAAGGAGAGGAAAAGCGTGCCGCTCTTCGCGAAATCCTTCGCGAGCGTGACATCGAGGAGCCCGCCCTGGCCGCCGGCGAGCACTTTCGGCACCCCGGGAAGGGGATCGGACAGGCGGCCGTGGGTGAAAAGCCGCACCCGGCCGGGGCGCTCGGTCACGATCACCGTTCCGTCCGGCAGGAAATCCAGGCCCCAGGGATACTCGAGCCCGTCCGCCAGCACCTCGGCGCGCACCTTGACCTCCTTTGTGTCGAAGGTCTCGTGAGCCCGGCGGCCCGCCGCAAGCGCCGAAGCGGCGACAAGCATGCACAGCGAGACCGCCGCCGCAGCGGAAAGAACGGCACGGATCGGCTTTGCGGGCCTCGCTTTCATCGACCGCAACATAGGAAAGGCGCCGCCGGCGGCAATAGCCCGAATTGCCGTGGAGCAAGGGACGCATGCGGTATCGCAAGCAAATTTTTTTCGTGAAAAGCGCCGAAACGTTGCTATATTCGGCGGGACTGAGGTGAAACGGTTCCGTTAGCCAGTGCTTGCGGGCCGTTTTCTTTTTATGCCTCGCGGACCCGACCGGCCGCGCCGGCGAGGAACAGGAAAGGTCGATGGTGATGAACAAGGTTCCGATGACCGCCCACGGACACGAGACTCTCAAGGAGGAGCTTCGCTGGCGGCAGCAGGAGGAGCGCCCGCGCATCATCGAGGCGATTTCGGAGGCGCGCTCGCATGGCGACCTCTCGGAGAACGCCGAATATCATGCCGCCAAGGAGGCCCAGAGCCTCAATGAAGGCCGCATCAACGAACTGGAAGACCTGATCGCGCGGGCGGAAGTGATCGACGTATCAAAGCTTTCCGGCGACACCGTGAAGTTCGGCGCGACCGTGCGCCTGGTCGACGAGGATACCGAGGAAGAGAAAACGTACCAGATCGTCGGCGACCAGGAAGCCGATGTGAAGTCCGGCCGCATCTCGATTTCCTCGCCGATCGCGCGGGCGATGATCGGCAAGGGCGTCGGCGACGTGATCGAGGTGAACGCGCCGGGCGGCGCGCGCGGCTACGAGATCGTCGCGGTCAACTGGCGCTAGGCGAAGTGGGCGCGGGCCGGCAACCGGCTCAGGCCTGATCGCCCGACCTCGAGAGGACATCGCGTGGCCGTCGACATCGCCGATATCGAAGTCGTAGCGACCAACTTCAACTGGCGCCAGTCGGGCGGGACCACGGTCGTGGTCCAGCTCGTGCCGGAACAGGCCAGGACCCTGAAGATCGCCGCGCTCGGCTTCGACCTGCCTCCTTCGGTGCCGCGCATCCGCTGGCGCAGCGTCTTCGGCCTGCTCGGCCGGCCGCGGGGCCGTGCCGTCCGCATCTGGCATTGCCGGCGCAACAACGAGATGATCGTCGGGCTGTTCCTGCGCGATGTCCTGCGGGCGCCGCTGCGGGTGATCTTCAATTCCGCCGGCCAGCGGCGGCACAAGCCGTTTACGCGCTGGATGCTGCGCCGCGTCGACGCCGTCATCGCCACGAGCGAGCGTTCGGGGAGCTACCTGGAAGTGCCGCACACGATCGTGCCGCACGGCACGGACATGTCGGCCTTCCGGCCGCCGCGCAATGCCGAGGACCGCTTTGCGGCGAGCGGCCTTCCCGGCAGATACGCGATCGGCTGCTCCGGCCGCATCCGCCACCAGAAGGGGACGGACCTTTTCGTCGAGGCCATGATCCGGCTTCTGCCGAAATATCCGGACTGGACGGCGATCATCACGGGGCGAACGACGGCGGACAACCAGGCGTTCGAGCGCGGACTGAAGCAGAAGGTGCGGGAGGCCGGGCTGGCCGAGAGGATCGTCTTCCTCGGCGACGTCGACGACATCGCGCTCTGGTACCGCCGCATGACGCTGTTCGTGGCGCCCTCGCGCAACGAGGGGTTCGGGCTGACGCCGCTGGAAGCGATGGCTTCGCGCACGGCCGTGGTCACTTCCGACGCCGGCTCCTATCCCTCAATGGTGCGCGCGGGGGTGAACGGCGCCATGGTTCCTGCCGGTGACCTGGACGCCTTGACTCGCGCCGTCGAACCGTATCTGAAAGATCCCGCCATGGCGGAAGCCCATGGCCGCAACGCGCTGGAGTTCGTGAGCAGGAATTTTTCGCTTGCCGCGGAGGCGGGCGCCATCAGAAAAGTCTATGAGCGAATCTGGGCCGAAGCGGAAGGCGCGCCGGCCGAAATAGAGCCGTCGCGAGGGACCGGAAAGGCCTGACCTGCGGCCACAGCATTGGACGAGGAATAATGCTGAACATCGACAGATTGCGCGCAACCCCGCTCAAGACCGATCCGTTCGAGTATGTCGTGGTGCGCAATTTCGTCGAGGAAGACCAGTTGGGGAAAGCCCAAGCGGACTATCCGGAAGTGCCGGGGCCGGGCTCGCATCCGCCTGCCGGACTCAAGATCGCCGGCGGCTTCAAGGACCTCATGGACGAATTGCTGGACGAGCCGTTCCGGCAGGCCATCGAGGAGAAGTTCGCCATCGACCTCCATGACCGGCCCACGATGTACACCGTGCGCGGTTTCTGCCGCGCGCGAGACGGCAAAATCCATACGGATTCAGAGACCAAGCTGATCACCGTGCTGCTCTACATGAACGACGCTTCGTGGCCCAACGGTGCGGGCCGGCTGCGGCTGCTGAGAAACGGCGGCGACCTGGAAGATTATGCGGAGGAGGTCGAGCCCGCCGGAGGCACGCTTCTCGTGTTCAAGCGCTCAGACCGGTCCTGGCACGGCCATCGTTCGTTCGAGGGAAGGCGGCGGGCCATCCAGCTCAACTGGGTCACGGACCAGTCGGTGGTCGACCGTGAGCAGAGCCGCCACGGCTTCTCCTCGAAGATAAAGCGATTGTTCCGGGGCGCCGCGGCCTGACGCATTTGCGAGAGATACGCGCCTTCATCATCCATCTTGAACGCGCTGAGAAGCGCCGCCCGCAGGTCGAGGCGCTTCTGGCGCAATTGCCGGTGCCGGCCGAGGTCGTGCCCGCCGTCGACGGGCTGACGCTCGCCGCCGAGGAGATCGAGGCCGTTTATCGGCGCCGGCTTCACGCGCCCACCTATCCGTTCAGGCTGCACGACACCGAAATCGCCTGCTTCCTGTCCCACCGCCGGGCCTGGCGCGCGATCCTGGAAAGCGGCGCCGATGCCGGCCTGGTCGTCGAGGACGACGTTGCGCTTCTGCCTCGGTTCCAGGAGGTCCTGGCCGCTGCCGTCGACGCTGCAGGTCCCCGCGACTATGTACGCTTTCCGCGATGGGAGCGCGGGGAAGACGGCAAGGCGGTCCACCGTTCCGGCGACGTGGCGCTCATCGAGCCGTTCCTTCCGTCGCTCGGGATGCAGGCCGAGCTGATCGGGCGTGAGGCCGCCGAATTGCTGCTCGCCGCAACGGAGACGTTCGACCGGCCGGTCGATTCCCTCGTCCAGATGCAATGGCTGCACGGCGCGCGAGTCCTCAGCGCACGGCCGATCGTCATCCGGGAAATCGACCGGGAGCTTGGCGGAACCGTCCTGCAGAAGAAGGAAAAGGGCCTCCTCGAGCGGGTGGCGCATGAAGTGCGCCGTCCCTTCCTGCGCGCCGCCGTCGCCCGTCGGAACCGGCGCTGGCGCAGGCGGCCGTGACAGCCGCCAGGCCGATATCGCCTCAAGCGTGCGCGTACCCGAATTCGACGAGAGGGCGGGGCAATTTCTCCGCAAACTTTTGCTGAAGCGCCCGGCGGGTTGCGGCGCGGATGTAAGGCGGGAATTGCTCGAGGCTCTGGACGCAGCCGAACTTCACTCCTTCCCGGCGGACCATATTGAGGAAAGAGGCCGGCGATTTCGGCTTTTCCGGCGTCATGTACGCGATCTCGATCTGCGGTTCGACAATGGCCGTGCCGGCGGCCAGTTCGAGGCCGTTCGATAGCGAAACGGCGTGGTACTGCGCGACGTTGCGGAAACGGTATTTCAGCTGGCGGGGCAGGACGTCGGGATTTTCCTGGTGAAACGCCTCGATGACGGAGCGCCGAAGCGGATGCGGCCGGTGCAGTACGTGGAAGAAGCGTTCCCTCAGGCCGGCGAGCGCCGAGCCGATCTCCTGCGCGATCAGGTGCTTCGGCCGCCTGTCTTCCCAACCGAGCAGGCTGGCCGCAAGCCCGCGCAAGCG
>JBQCFH010000336.1:0-31322 GCA_051959385.1 Rhizobiaceae bacterium
CCCCTCTGTCCTGCCGGACAGCTCCCCCGCAAGGGGGGGGATCGGCGGTCAAGACGGCCGTCGCCAATCTCCCAAGCTGTAGAACAGGTGCAGGCGGCGCGGCCGGCTCAATCTCCCCCCTTGCGGGGGAGATGTCCGGCAGGACAGAGGGGGGCGCGAAGGGCGGGGGCCTTTCGGGCCTGGCTGACCCTCTCCTCAAAATGGTAGAAAAACGAGGGGCGAGGAAAAGGTTACCCGATCTCCGCGCCCAGCCCTCGCATCAGCCCCATGAACTCGGGAAAGCTGGTGGCGATCATGTTGGCGTCGTCGACGGTCACCGGCTTCTGCGCCGCAAGCCCCATGACAAGGAAACTCATAGCGATGCGATGGTCGAGATGGGTTTCGACGGTTCCTCCGCCGACGCCCTTGCCGCCGGGACGGCCGCGCACGGCGAGAAAATCCTTGCCCTCCGTGCAATCGACGCCGTTGGCCTCAAGCCCGCGAGCCACCGCGGCGAGCCGGTCCGACTCCTTCACGCGCAATTCGTCCAGCCCCTGCATCAGCGTCTCGCCCTCGGCGAAGGCGGCGGCGACGGCAAGCACCGGATATTCGTCGATCATCGACGGCGCCCGGTCGGCGGGGACCGTCACGCCGGCGAGGTCCGAATGGCGGACGCGCAGATCGGCGACGTCCTCGCCGCCGGCGTCGCGGCCGTTCAGGAACTCGATCGAGGCGCCCATTTCGAGAAGCGTGGTGATCAGCCCGGTGCGGGTCGGGTTCATCAGGACGTTCTCGATCAGGACATCCGATCCGGGCACGATGAGCGCCGCAACGATCGGAAAAGCGGCGGAGGAGGGGTCGCCGGGAACGATGATCGTGCGGCCGGTGAGCTTGCCCTGCCCCTGCAGGCGGATGTGGCGCACGCCCTCGGGACCGGTCTCGATCTCGAGCTCGGCGCCGAAGCCGGCAAGCATCTTTTCGGTGTGGTCGCGCGTCATCACCGGCTCGATCACGGTGGTGACGCCGGGCGTGTTCAAGCCCGCGAGCAAAACGGCCGACTTTACCTGGGCCGAGGCCATCGGCACGCGGTAGGCGATCGGCGCGGTCGTCTTCGGGCCGCGCAGCGTGATCGGCATGCGGTCGCCGTCTGCGGCTTTCAGCACCTGCACCCCCATCTGGCGGAGCGGGTCGAGCACGCGCCCCATCGGCCGCTTCGACAGCGAGGCGTCGCCGATGAAGGTGGTCTCCATGTCGTAGGCGCCGACCAGGCCCATGGTGAGGCGCGAGCCGGTGCCGGCATTGCCGAAATCGAGCGGCGCTTGCGGCTCGAGCAGGGCTCCGTTGCCGGTGCCGCGGATGATCCATTCGCTGCCTTCCTTGCGGATGGCCGCGCCCATCGCCTTCATCGCCTCGCCGGTGCGCATCACATCCTCGCCTTCGAGCAGGCCGGTGATGCGCGTCTCGCCCGACGCCAGCCCACCGAACATGAAGGAGCGGTGCGAGATCGACTTGTCGCCGGGAACGCGGGCGCGGCCGGCAAGGCCGGGGGAACGGCGCGAGGTGGCGGGGCGTGGCGGCGCCTGGTGGGTCATGGAAGCTTCCGGCGGTCGGCTGGAGGTGCGGAAATCCCTTTCGGGCGCGGTCTCCTAACATGCCTTTCAGCGCCGGTCACCCCTCGCGGAAAGCCCGAGATCCGGCCGTCTCGCGGCGACATCAGGCCGCGGCGTAATAGGCTTTGACAGCGCCGCACGATGTGGATATGGGGACCGGACTTTTTCAGGAACCTTAATGCCGTCCCCAACCCGTCAGCGGGCCGGCCGGTGCGATCGCTCGACGCACCTCCATGACGAGGCAAAAACGTGGCGAAACCCGAACTTGGCACAAAGCGCATAGACCCGGAAACGGGGCGCAAATTCTACGATCTGAACAAGGACCCGATCGTCTCTCCCTATACCGGCAAGAGCTATCCGCGCTCCTATTTCGAGCTGGAGGGGGACAACGCCCCCGAGGAAGAGGAAGAGATCGAAAGCAAGGAACTCGACGCGGAAGAACCCGATGCCGAGATGGTCTCGCTCGAGGAAGCCGACGAGGAGGCGACCGGCACCTCCGACGATACGGTCGATCTCGTCGACGACGAGGATGTGGACATCGGCGATGACGACGATACTTTCCTCGAGGAGGAGGAAGAGGAAGAAGACGACGTCACCGGCATCATCGGCGTCGGCGACGACGACGAGGAGACCTGAGATTTTCGCCCGCGCGGCGGCGCGGGACAAAAGCCGGCCCCGGGGCTTGATCTCCTAGGACGGCCGGTTTAGAAGCCGCCTTCTCACGGTGCGGGTCCCTTCCCGCACCTCTTTCGCCGGGCGAACGCAGCCCGGCCGAGTGGGGCCATAGCTCAGTTGGGAGAGCGCTTGAATGGCATTCAAGAGGTCGTCGGTTCGATTCCGATTGGCTCCACCAAAATCCTCGAAGCGCATCTTGCGTTCTTGTCGGCATGGCAGTCGCGTCGATTTGATCCGCCTGACATAGATCGCAGTCGCCTTCCGCCCGTTATTGCTGGGGGGCTTATCCTATATTCCGCGCTCCCGACGTGGCGTAACGCTCGAGATCAGCTCGTCCGAGGGGACCATTTCGGGCTTGCGCCAGATCATAAAGTCCGTATATCGAGACTTTATGATTTTCGATCCGGATATTTTCAGGCGCAGCCGAGCGCCGATCTATCTGCAGATCGCCAAGCTTCTGCGCCAGAGGATCGAACAGGGCGAATGGAAAATCGGCGACCAGCTGCCGACGCTCGAGGCCCTGATGGACACCTACGGCGTCGCCCGCTCCACCTTGCGCGAGGCGCTGGCCCAGCTCGAGGCCGAAGGCCTGATCCGGCGCAGCCGCGGCACCGGCACCTTCGTCACCAAGGATCTTTCCAGCCAGCGCTGGTTCAAGCTGCCGATCAACTGGGCCGACATGCTGGAATCGGTGGCAAACCTGCGCGTCCATCCTCTCCCGGTCCCCGCCGGCGAGCGGCCGGACCGGCTGCCGGTCGATTTCGTCAGCGGGGTCCTCGCCTCTTCCTATGTGCAGCTCAGGCGAGTCCACTATCGCGGAGAGATCGCCTATTGCCTGATCGATATCCATCTCGCCGCCGATCTGTTCGAGACGGATCCGGAAGGCTTCACGACGACGCCGGTGCTGAGCCGGCTTGCCGCCCGTCCGGGGCTCGGTATTTCGATCGCGCGCCAGGTGATCTGGGTTTCCGTCTCCGATGAGATGACGGCGTCCTGCCTCGACATCGGCGTCGGCGACCCGGTCGTGGAGATAAGGCGCGCCCTGACCGATGGGACGGGGCGCATCATCTACTACGCCCACATCCGCTATCCGGCGGAGCTTGTGCGGCTGGAGGTCGATCTCCTCGGCGGCGCGGTTGCCAAGCCGGAAATGGATGTCGCACGAAAAGGCGGACGCGCCGCCGCCAACGACAGGCGCGCAGGGAGGGGACGGGATGGTGCGCAATAGCGCGGCGCGCTACGCCGCCAGGATCGGACTGACGATCGCGCCGTTCGCGGGGCTGGTAATCTTCTGGTGGCTGCTCAGGCTGACCGGCCTGATCAATCCGGGCCTGCTGCCCTCGCCGCTGCAGGTCGCAAAAACCTTCTGGTCGACGCTGACCGCCGGCAATCTCCTCACCAACATCACCATGTCGGTGCTTCGCGTGCTCGGCGGCCTGCTGCTCGGCACTGCGGCGGCCGTTCCGATCGGCTTCCTGATCGGCTGGTACCGCCCGGTCGGACGCCTGCTCGACCCGCTCATCAATTTCTTCCGCGCGCTGCCGCCGATCGCGCTCATACCATTGGTGATAGTCTATCTCGGCATCGGCGAAATCGCCAAGATCGCCATTCTCTTCTACGCCTCCTTCTTTGCGGCGGTCATCGTCATGTACGAAGGCATGTCGGCGATCAGCCCGATCTATGTGCGGGTGGCGCGGACGCTCGGCGCGACGGATTTCGAGATATTCGCGCGCGTGATGGTGCCGCTGACGGTGCCGCACATGCTGGTCGCGCTGCGCGTCGCGCTCGGCGTGTGCTGGGCGACGCTGGTCGCCGCCGAGCTGGTCGCGGCGCAGGAGGGGCTGGGCGCCATGATCCAGAACGCGTCGGCCTTCTTCGATCTCAACACGATCTATCTCGGCATCATCTGCATCGGCGCGCTGGCGCTCCTCATGGACACGATCCTGCGGCGGCTTACCGCGCGCATCGTCGGCTGGCAGGAGAAGATCGAGCGATGAGCGCCAACATTCCTCCGGCTGAGCGCCTGCGCTTCGAGAACATCTCGATGCAGTTTCCCACCAAGCGCGGCGCGCTCGAAGTCGTGCACGACCTGTCGCTCTCGATCCGCGCCGGCGAATTCGTCTCGCTGGTCGGTCCGTCCGGCTGCGGCAAGACGACCCTGATGAACATGGCGGCGGGCTTCGTGAAACCGACCCGCGGAACTGTCACCCTCGATGGCCGGGCGATCGAAGGGCCGGGGCCCGACCGCGGCGTCATGTTTCAGGAATACGGCGTGTTCCCGTGGCTGACGGTGGAGGAGAACGTCGCCTTCGGGCTCAGGCTCAGGGCGAACCGCAAGCCGGGGGCCGAGCGGGCGGAGATCGTCCAGCGCTATCTGAAGCTGATGCGTCTTTGGGATTTCCGCAAGGCCTATCCGAAGACGCTCTCGGGCGGCATGCGGCAGCGCCTGGCGCTGGCGCGAGCCTATGCCGTCAACCCCGAATTCCTTCTTATGGACGAGCCTTTCGGCGCACTCGACGCGCAAACGCGCAGCGCGATGCACGACCTCCTGCTCGACATATTGGGCACGGAAGGCAAGACGGTCATGCTGATCACCCATTCCGTCGAGGAGGCCGTCTATCTCTCGAACCGGGTCGTGGTCATCTCGGCGCGGCCATCGAGGGTGCGCAGCGTGGTCGAGGTGCCCTTTCCGTACCCGCGTCATCACGCGCTCCAGGAAACGCCCGAATTCAACGAGCTGCGCGCCCGCGTCCATGAACTGGTCATGAAGGAATACGCCGCGCAGGAAGCGCAGCGGACCACCGAAGACTGAAACACCATCCAGAACCAAGGGAGGAAAAGATGGATCGTCGCAATTTCCTGAAACTTTCAGGCGCGGTCGCCCTCGCGGGCGCGGCGCCGGCGCGGGGCTTTGCCGCTTCGGCCAAGGTCAAGGTCGGCTACCTGCACACGCTCGCGGTGGACGGGCAGATGTGGCTCGCCGAATCGAAGGGCCTGTGGAAGAAGCATGGGCTGGACATGGAATTCGTCCAGTTCCAGACCGGGCTCGAGCTGTTCCAGGCGATGACGGGCGGCTCCATCGACGTGCTCTCGACTGGCGCCGTCGTGTCGAACTTCCCCGCCCGCGGCCAGGGCAAGGTCTTCCTGATCAACGATGTGGAATTCGCCACCGCGCAGCTCTGGGTGCACCCGGACATGGGCGTGAAGACCTTCGCGGACCTCAAGGGCAAGAAGATCTCGACGACCCTCGGCACGACCGCGCATGTCTTCCTCGACACGGCGCTCAAGGCCAACGGCATCGACCCGAAGGAGGTGACGCTGGTCAACCAGCGCATGCCCGACGCGGTCACCGCCTTCATCTCGAAAGCCGTCGAAGCGGTGGCGCTCTGGGTGCCGTTCAACGAGGCGGTGAAGAAGAAATCTCCCGGCGCCGTCAAGCTCATCGACGCCTCCGCCTATTATCCGCAGGCGGCGATCGTCGACGGCTGGGCGGCGCGCAACGACTTTTTCGATTCCAACAAGGAAGTGCTGGTCAACATCATCAAGGCCTGGGCGGAGGCGAACGACTATCTCGTCGCCAATGCCGACGAGGCGCTCGCGATCCTGCAAAAGGAGCGCTATCCCAACGTGTCGCTGCCCGATCTCAAGGATCAGTTCGGGGCGGAGAAGGTCTTCACCTCCGCGGAATGGCGCAAGAAATACGAGGACGGCACGGTGACGGGCTGGCTGCAGCAGGTCACGGACTTCTTCACCAATTTCGCCAAGATCCCGAACCCCGTGCCGGCGTCGAAATATTTCGATACCTCGCTCTACCTCGACACGATCCAGGGCTGAGGCAAAGCAAGCGGGAGCAAAGGGCGCGAGATGATTGAACGGTCGGAATACGATTATGTGATCGTCGGCGCCGGATCCGCGGGGTGCGTTCTTGCGAACCGCCTCTCCGCGGATCCCTCCACCCGTGTCCTGGTTCTGGAGGCCGGCGGCTGGGACCGGCATTTCTGGGTGAGGCTGCCGGTCGGCTATTTCCGCACCATCTACGACCGGCGCTTCTCGCGCATTTTTCCGACAGCGCCGAGCCCGCATGCCGGCGGGCGGTCGATCCCCTGGCCGCGCGGCCGCATCATCGGCGGCTCGAGCTCGATCAACGGCCTGCTTTACATACGCGGCCAGCACCAGGACTATGACGACTGGGCCGCGGCGGGAGCGACCGGCTGGGACTATCGCTCCGTCCTTCCGATGTTCAAGCGCTCCGAGCGTTATGAAGGCGGGGAGAACGCCTATCACGGCGGGAACGGGGAACTCGGCGTTTCCGAGCTGCGCAACGATCATCCTTATTGCCGCGCCTGGCTCGACGCCGCGCAACAGGCCGGATTTCCCTACAATCCCGATATGAACGGGGCCACCGAATACGGCGTCGGCTCCTACCAGCTCACCATCCGCAACGGCTGGCGCCAGAGCGCGGCCGTCGCGTTTCTCAGGCCGGCGCTGCGCCGCAAGAATCTCACCGTCGTCACGCATGCGCAGGTCTCGCGCATCGTCTTCGAGCGCGGGCGGGCGGTCTTTGTGGAATGGGTCGAGGCGAATGCCCGCTCGAACGTCCACCGCGTCCGGGCCGCGCGCGAGATCATCCTCGCGGCGGGCACGCTGCAGTCGCCGCAGATCCTGCAACTTTCCGGCATCGGGCCGGCGGCGCATCTCAGCCGCCAGGGCATCGACGTCGTGGTGGATGCACCGGAGGTCGGCGAGAACCTGAAGGATCACTACCAGGCGCGCACGATCGTGCGGCTGAAGCGGCGCATGTCCCTCAACGACGACGTGCGCAATCCGCTGAAGCTCGCCGGGATGGGCGCGCAATGGCTTTTCAGGAGTTCTGGCCCGCTGACGGTCGGCGCCGGCCAGGTCGGCGGCTTCGTGGCGACGCAACATGCCAGCGGCAATCGCGCCGACATGCAGTTCAACGTCATGCCGCTCTCGGTCGACAAGCCGGGGGAGCCGCTGCACCGCTATTCCGGCTTCACGGCGTCGGCCTGCCAGTGCCGTCCGGCCTCGAAGGGCCGCGTTTCGATCCGCTCGACCGATCCTTTCGCCGATCCGCTGATCGAGCCCAACTATCTCGCCGAGGAACTCGACCGGAAAGTGCTCGTCGCCGGGATGCGCATTTTGCGGGACATCTATTCGCAACCGGCTTTCCGCGACTTCGTCGATGCGGAGATGCTGCCCGGCTCCAACCGCCGGACGGACGATGAATTGCTGGAATTCGCCGCAAATGGCGGCGGCACGGTCTTCCACCCCGTCGGCACCTGCCGCATGGGGTCGGACGCGCGGTCGGTCGTCGATCCCTCGCTTAGGGTGCGCGGCGTCGAGGGGCTCAGGGTAATCGACGCTTCGGTGATGCCGGACATGGTGTCGGCCAACACCAATGCCGCCTCGATCATGATCGGCGAGAAAGGAGCCGCGCTCGTGCTGGGCGAGGATAACGCCGCGGCGCGGGCGTCGGCGATGATGGGGGCCTGATCCGTGGGCGAACCGAATGAATTGCCGGAACTCCGCCTCGCCCGCGTGGAGGCGATGGTGTTCAGGGCGCCGATCTCGACACCCGTCGAAACGTCCTTCGGCGCTATGACGAACCGGCCGGCTGTGGTCGTGCGCGTCGAGGATACGGACGGGGCCGTCGGCTGGGGCGAGGTGTGGTGCAATTTTCCGAATGTCGGCGCCGAGCATCGCGCGCGCATGCTGGAAAGCTATGTCGCGCCGCTATTGCTTTCGCGATCGTGGCCCGGCCCGGCGGCGGCATTCGCCGAACTGACGGCGCGTCTCCATGTGCTGGGGCTGCAATGCGGCGAGCCCGGCACGATTGCGCAGATCGTCGCCGGCACGGACGTCGCGCTTTGGGACCTGACGGGCAAGCTCCTCGGCCAGCCCTTGTGGAAGCTCTTCGGCGGCGGGCCGACGATCCGACCCTATGCCTCGGGCATCAATCCCACGCGCCCGGAGAAAACGGCCGCGGCGAAGCGCGAGGAAGGCTACCGCGCCTTCAAGCTGAAGATCGGCTTCGGCGGCGAGCGCGACCTTGCCAATCTGAAGGCGCTGCGCGAAATGCTTGGGCCGGATATGCCGCTCATGGCCGATGCGAACCAGGGCTGGGACGCGCAAACCGCGCTGTCGATGCTGCCTCGGCTGGAGGAATTTAATCTTGACTGGCTGGAGGAGCCGGTGCCGGCGGATACGGCCTGGCCGGTCTGGCAAAAGCTCGCCGGCAAGGCGCGGATGCCGCTCGCCGCGGGCGAGAACCTGCGCGGCGAAGCCATGTTCGGGGAAGCGCTGCAGTCGAAGGCGATCGGCGTGTTCCAGCCCGACCTCGGCAAATGGGGCGGGTTCAGCGGCTGCGTGCCGCTCGGAAGACGGGTGAATAAGGAGGGGCGTCTCTTCTGTCCGCACTGGCTGGGCGGCGGCATCGGTCTCGCGGCTTCCATGCATCTCAAGGCGGCCGTCGGCGGTCCCGGTTATCTCGAGGTCGACTCCAACGAGAACCCGCTGCGGGAGGCGCTCGGCGGTCCCCTCCCCGATATCGTTGACGGGACGGTCACGCTCTCCGACCGGCCCGGCCTCGGTATCGAGCCGGACATTGCCGGGCTGCACGCTTTCCGCCGCTGACGGCCGGCCACAGGATCGTCTGCGCCATTGCCCTCGCCTGGCGAAATGGCGGCTCTCGGCAAGCGAGCCCGATGATCTTCTTTCGGAATTCCCGCCTTTGCCTTCCATTCCGCCGCAGCTATGCTTGCCTGAATCGTAGCCAGCCTTGGGGACAGCATGACCACCGCAGTGCATGATCTGACGGCCTTCGCGACCGTGGCGGAGCTGTCCGAAGCGCTCCAATCCGGCCGCGCGACGTCGGCGGCCATCGTCCGCCGTGCGCTCGAGCGTATCGAAGCCCATCCCGAACTCAATGCCTTCGTCGTGACTTTTCCGGAGGCGGCGCTCGCCGCCGCCGAGGCGGCCGACCAGCGCCGCCGGCAGGGCAAGGCGAGAGGACCGCTCGACGGCATTCCGTTCGCGGCGAAGGACCTGCTCGACGTAGCGGACTATCCGACGGCGGCCGGCTCGAAGGCGCTCGCCGGCAAGCCCGCCGCCGCCACGGCCTCGGTGCTCCGCCGCCTCGCCGAGGCCGGCATGGTCCTTGTCGGCAAGGTGCAGACGGTGGAGTTCGCCTTCGGAAGCTGGGGCACGAACCCGGTCGCGGGTACGCCGCTCAACCCGTACGACCGCGCCGTGCCGCGCGCGCCGGGCGGGTCTTCCAGCGGCTCCGGCGTCGCCGTCGCGGCCGGGCTCGTGCCGATGGCGCTCGGCACCGACACGACCGGCTCGGTGCGCAATCCCTCCGCCATGTGCGGCGTGGTCGGCCTGAAGACGACGACCGGCCTCGTCGGGCGCGGCGGGCTGCTGCCGCTCGCCACCACCTTCGACAGCGTCGGGCCGCTGGCCCGCTCGGTGAAGGACGCCGCGCTGGTGCTGGCGGCGATCGAAGGCGAGGATGCAGAGGATCCGGCAAGCTACGGGCTGACGCCGACCCGGCCGCTGGAAGGGCTCGAGCGCGGCGTCGCCGGCATGCGCTTCCGTATTCCGGGCCCGGCCGATCTCGCCTCGGTTGCTCCCGGCGTGCTGGAACGCTTCCGCGCCGCGCTCGCCGATCTCGAAGCGCTCGGCGCCTCGATCGAGGCGCGGCCGATGCCTGAGCCGCCCGAAACCTACATGGTCCACGCCGGCGACATCATGGCCGCCGAGGCCTGGCATCATCTCGGCCGCCATGTCGAGGCGCCCGGCAGCGTGGTCGCTCCCGCGATCCGTGCGCGCATCCTGAAAGGCAAGGAGATCGACGGCGCGCGCTATCAGGAACTGATCGCGCTGCGGCGCATCCGCCAAGTGGCATTCATGGGCTACATAGAGGGCGCCGACGCCTTCCTGACGCCGACCTCGCCGATCACGGCGCCGGCGCTCGCCGAGATCGACGAGACGAAGACGCCGCTCGGCACGTTCACCCGGCTGGTCAATCTGATCGACATGGCGGCGCTCAGCGTGCCGGCCGGGCTGGTCGATGGCCTGCCGTCGGGCCTGCAGATCGCCGTGCGCCGCTTCCAGGACCCGCTTGCGCTGCGCATCGGCCGTGCGCTGGAAGTGAAGCGCGGCGGCTCCCTATTCCACCCGCCTCAAGGTTTCGCGGCGCCCTGAAGCCAAGCGCGGCCGGTCGTTTCCGTAGCGCGGCTCGGCGCCGGTCGAGCAGCTATGGCCTATCCGGCAAAGGCCGGCTCCGGCAGTCCGCGAACGCCCGGCTCGATCGCAAGGAGTGCGCCAGCGGAAGGCTCGGCTTCGAGCTGCGCCGCACCGAGCCCCTGCCGCGCGGTGGTGATGTAGAGACGGTCGAGCTTCTCGCCGCCGAAGCTGCACGAGGTCGGCCGCGAGACCGGCAGCCGGTAAACGGTATGATGGGAGCCGTCCGGCGCCGAGCGCACCACGCAGCCGCCGCCGAAGCGGGCGTTCCAGACGTAACCCTCCGCGTCCACCGTGGCGCCGTCGGGACGGCCGGGAACCAGCCCGGGCGGAATGATCGTGGCGGCGCGGCGGACCGAAATATCGTTCTCGTCGATTTTGAAAGCGTCGAGGCTTTCCTTCGGAGTGTCGGCAAAATAGAAACGCCGCCCGTCCGGCGAGAAGCAGACCGCGTTCGGTACCGTCACGCCGGAGATCAATTCCACCGCTTCGCCGGGTGCGTCCATGCGGAAAAGCCCGCCGGTGCTCGCCCTGCCGAAATCGCGCATGCGGGTAAACCAGAGACGGCCCCGCGCATCGCAACGCGCATCGTTGGTGCGGTCCTCACCGTGCCTGTCGCCAAAGGAGAGCAGCCGGCGGAAGGCGCCGGTGTCGGGGTCGAACGCATCCAGCCCCGATTCCAGGCCGAGTATGACGCCGCCCGAGGCGGCGAGGACGACAGAACCGACGAGCTCCGGCATCGTCCATCGGTCGAGCTTGCCTGCCGCAGACAGGCGAAAAAGCGCCGGCGCCCGGATATCGGTCCAGTAGAGTGCTTGCTCCCGCTCCGACCATACCGGGGACTCGCCGAGCATGTTCCCGCAGGCGGCGACGACCTGGACGGGGAGGTCGCGGCGGGAAACGGTCGGTTGGTCAAACATGAGACCCTCGAAGGCCATGTAGACAGGGGGAGATTGAAGACATTCACACACAGGCCGTCATTCCGGGGCCGATCAGCGCCCCCACAACAGGGAACCTGATTGTCCACACGGGCTACCGCACCTTACGCGTCGAGCCGCGCACGACGATCTCGAACCCCATGTCGACGATCGAGCCCGCCACCGGCTTGCCCGCGATGCGGTCGAGCAGAAGTTCCGCGGCGCGGGCGCCAAGCGTCTGATGCGGCAGGTGGACCGTGGTCAGCCCCGGCTGCATGAAGCCGGCGAGATCGATGTCGTCGAAGCCGGCAATGCCGAAATCCTCCGGCACGCGCAGGCCGCGCCGCTGGCACTCGAACAGCGCCCCGATCGCCAGCAGGTCGCCGCCGCAGAACAGCGCCTCGGCGTCGGGACGGCGCTCCAGGAGTTCGCCGAGACTTCTCGTGGCGCTGGCAAGGTCCATGGGCACCTCAGCCATCAGCGCCGGATCGGGATCGAGACCAAATGTCTCGACGCCCCGCCTGTAGCCGGCGATGCGCCCCCTCTGGCGCTCATTGTCCTTCGTGGGCAGGCTGAAAAACGCCACCTTGCGGTATCCGCATTCGGCGAGATGCCGCATCATGGCGAAGGAGGCGTCCACGTTCGAGAAGCCGACCACCATGTCGATCGGCTCGCCGTCGAGGCTGGCGATCTCCACCACCGGCACCCGGCTTTCCCTGAGCATGCGGCTGGCGCGCTCGGTATGGGTCGTACCGGTGAGATAAATGCCGTCGGCGCGCCGGGAGAGGAACTCCAGGATAAGGCTCTCCTCCTCCTCCACGGAGAAATTGGAGCCGCCGAGGAGCAACTGGTAACCCCTGCTCCTCAACACGGTCGCCATGCCGCCCGTGAACTCGGTCGCCACCGAACTCTGGAAAGTCGGGATGATAGCGCCGATCAAGCGGGTCTGGTTGGAGGAAAGGCTGCCCGCCACCCGGTTTGGGATGTAGCCGAGCGACGACACCGCCTCCATGATGCGCTGACGCGTTGCCGGCGCCACGCTGTCGGGAAAGCTCAAGGCGCGCGAAACCGTTATCGGGGCGACATCCGCGAGCCGCGCCACATCCCGAACTCCGATCCGCTTCGTTTGGCGGTTACTGTTGCGCCGGTCCCCTGACATCGAGAATTCGGTTCTACCACATCGCCTTGACTCGACAATATGATACCGGTACCATGATCCGTATCGTGAATGCAACGAGGACGAGGTCGGGAGGATTTCGTCGGTGAAAGCGGATGCTTTCGACGCGAGAAGAATGCCGGAAAGAGGCGGGCGTGGCCTGGCCGAGCACCGGGTGCGGCGGCTCTGGGACGCAGCCGCCGGCGTAGGCGTCTATCTGCGCACGATGATCGTCTTCCTGCTGGTTTGGCAGGGCGCGGCAATGTGGATCGGCAATCCGATCCTCCTGCCGACTCCGATCGAAGTGGCCAAAAGCTTCGTGGAACTGGCCGGCAGCGGGGAGATGGTGACGAACATCGTCGTCAGCGTCACGCGGCTGGTCGTGAGCTTCCTGCTGGCGGCTGTCGTCGCGGTTCCGCTGGGATTCGCCATGGGACTGAACCGCACCCTCTTCGAGATGATCGATCCGACCGTCGAACTGTTGCGGCCGATCTCGGGCATTGCCTGGATTCCGCTCGGCCTCTTCATTCTCGGGATCGGCGATGCGCTGCCGACCGCGATCATGTTCTACGGCGCTTTCTTTCCGCTCCTCATCAACACGATCACGGCCGTGCGCTCCGTCGACCGGTCCTATCTCAACGCGGCGCGCACGCTCGGCGTCGGCAACGCAACGGTCCTCACCCAGGTGATCGTTCCCGCCGCCCTGCCCGGCATCCTGGTCGGCGCACGGCTTGCCGCGGGCGCCGGCTGGATGTCGATGGTCGCGGCCGAACTGATCGGCGCGCCCTCGGGCCTCGGCTTCGCGGTCGAATGGTACCGGGAACTGCTGATGACGTCGAAGGTGCTGGTCCTCGTCGTGCTGATCGGCCTGATGGGCTATCTGTTCGACCGGGCGCTGCGATATCTGCAGCGCGCCCTGACGCGCTGGGCCGAGCCGAGGAACGCCTGATGACGCGGGTGATGAGTTCCTCCCTCCTTCGCGCGGCGATCCTCCCGGTTGGGCTGCTGGTTCTCTGGCAGCTGATCGTGACGTTCGGCACGCCGTCGCCGCGCGCGCCCATGCCGAGCCACGTCGTGGCGGCCGCCTGGGAATTGATCGGCAGCGGCGATCTTCCGCTGGCCCTGATACAGAGTTTCGGACGCGTGCTCGCCGGCTTCGCCTGGGCCGCGGCCTTCGCGCTCGTCCTCGGCGCACTGATGGGAACGTACCGCGCCGTGGACCGCTCGATCGATCCGCTGGTCGAGAGCTTCCGGTCGATCGCGCCCATCGCGCTTTTGCCGCTCGCCATCCTGTGGTTCGGCACGGGAACGCCCGCCGCCGCCTTTATCGTCGGCTACGCAGCCTTCTTCCCGATGATCGTCAACACGATCCACGGGGTGAAAAGCGTCGATCCGCAGCTCGTCCGCGCCGCGCGCACGCTGGGCGTCGACCGCCTCACCATCCTGCGCACGGTCGTGCTGCCGGGCGCCCTCCCCTACGTCTTCGTCGGCGCCCGCCTCGCGCTCGGCGTCGCCTGGACCTCGATCATCGCCGCGGAGCTGGCGGTCGGCGCCAAGGCCGGCGGCGGCTCCACCGGCGGCATCGGCCAGATGATGTTCGTCTTCTACGCCTACAGCGTCGATCTGAACGGCATCATCGTCTGCATGATCTCCGTCGGCCTTGTCGCTCTGGTGATCGACCGCGGGCTGCGCCGGCTCGAACAATGGATGCTGCCATGGAAACGCTGAACAACGCCGCGCCGAAACTCAGCCTGCGCGGCGTGGGCAAGGAATTCGTGCTGCCGAGGACGGGCGAGCGTACCGTCGCGCTCGAGAAGATCGACCTCGATGTCAGACCGGGCGAATTCCTCTCGATCGTCGGCCCCTCCGGCTGCGGCAAGACCACTATCCTGAACATGATCGCCGGCCTGACGGCGCCGACCAGCGGCGCTCTCGAACTCGACGGCAAGCCGATAGAAGGCCCCGGGGCGGAACGCGGCGTGGTTTTCCAGGATTACGCGCTCTTCCCCTGGAAAACCGTCTGGGAAAACATCGAGTTCGGTCCGCGCTACCGCAAGGGCTCGTCGCTCACCAAGAACCAGCGCGACGAGCGTGTCCGTCATTTCATAGACCTGGTCGCCCTCACCGGGGCCGAGAACAAATATCCGTACGAACTCTCCGGCGGCATGCGCCAGCGCTGCGCCTTCGCCCGCGCGCTCGCCAACGAGCCCGACGTGCTCCTGATGGACGAGCCGTTCGCCGCGCTCGACGCGCAGACGCGCGTCATCCTGCAGGAGGAACTGCTTCGCATCTGGGGCGAGACCGGCGCGCGGGACGAGCGGCGGACCGTGGTCTTCATCACCCACGGCATCGACGAGGCGGTCTTCCTCGCCGACCGTGTGGTGGTGATGGGAAGCCACCCCGGCCGGATCCGCGAAATCAAGACCGTCGACCTGCCGCGGCCGCGCAAGCCGGAAGTACGGGCAAGCGCGGCCTTTCAGGACCTCGTCGAGCACATCTGGCAGCTCATACGCGACGAAGCATACGCCGCGACCGTCAAGGCATAAACCGGCCAAAGGGCCTAAACACGGAGGAGACGAAATGACCTACAGAAAAGGCAACAGCATAAACCGGCGCACCCTGCTTGCGGCCGGCGCGGCGGGCATCGGGGCGGCCGCGCTCTACCGGCCGTCGATCGTGCGCGCGGCGGAAGAGGCTTCCGTCTCCGTTGGCCGGCAGCCCTGGGCAGCGGCGAATTCGCCGATCACCGAATACATGATGCAGCAGAAGCTCTTCGAGAACCATGCGGCGAACCAGGGCTACAACCTCAAGGTCGACTGGCGCGATTATCCGTCGGCCATGCCGCAGGTCGAGGCCTTCGTCAGCAACAATCTCGACCTCGGCATGTGGGGCAACACGCCGATCATCCGCGGCATCGCCGCCAAGCAGCCCTGGAGCATCCTGAACGTCGGCGAGGGCCATCTGCGCTTCGTGCTGGCGACCCGCCCCGACAGCGGCATCCGCAACGTCCAGGATTTGAAGGGCAAGACCGTCGGCGCGCTTCTCGGCGGCGATCCCTACAACGCCCTTTCGCAGATCCTGCTCTACCAGCTCGGCTCCGGCGATCCGAAGGCGAACGGCATCAAGATCGTCAACACGCCGACCCAGGCGCAGGCCGCTACGGTGCCGACCGGGCTGGACGCCGCCGTCGTCATCTATCCCGCCTTCCTGAAAGCGCAGAAGGACGTCGGCACCGTCGGCATCGTGAACTCCTACGGCTACACGGAAGACTACTACAAGGGCCCCGAGGGTGAAGGCGCCGGCATCCTGCTGCCCTCGGTGAAGAAGTCGCCCTTCTACCCGGACGGCTATTACCTGCACCGCTCCATGTGGATGGCGCAGAACAAGCTCCTGGAGAAGACCCCGAAACTTGCGGTCGCCTTCATGAGCGCCCAGCAGGAGGCGCTGGAGGCGCTCGTCAAGATGGATCCCGGCGACGTCTCGCAGCTGGTCAAGAAATACTGGCAGCTGCCGCCGGACCTCGGCGCCAAGGTCTGGAAGGACGACGTGCTCTACGCCCGCAAATGGGTGTGGTCGACGCGCGGCGATGTCAGCGCCGTTGTGGCCACCTCGAAATTCATGGTCGCCGGCGGACTCATCCCGCAGCCGACCACGTGGGATCAGATCGACGAGGCGATTTCGAAGGGCGCGCCGCTGATGAAGCAGGCCTACGAGGCTTCCGGCAAGGTGCCGGACGAAGCGGCCTTCACGGCCAAGGACGTGGCCGACGTACGCGGCCTGCCCGTTTGGGAACAGTCGAAGTGGCCGAAGGAAGACTGACCCGGACATAACGCCAGAATGAAAGGAAAAAGGCGGCGAACATGAAGAAAATAGGATTTGTCGGTCTGGGCACCATGGGCGGCCCGATGGCACGCAACGTGCTGAGGAAGGGTTTTCCCGTGAAGGGGTTCGACCTCAATCCCGCCGCGCTCGAAAAGCATGTGGAGGCCGGCGGCACGACCGCCGGCTCTCCTAGGGAAGCGGCGGAGGGCGTCGACGTCCTGATCACCATGCTGCCGGACGGTCCCGACGTGGAGCGCGCCATTCTCGGCGAGGACGGCGCCATCCATGGCCTGAAATCCGGCGCGGTGGTGATCGACATGAGCACGATCGACCCGGCCTACACAAGGAAGATCGGCAAGGCGCTCGCCGCGCGCGGCGTCGCCATGGTGGACAGCCCGGTCGGCAAGACCGCCGACCATGCCATCGCCGGCACGCTGACGCTGATCGTCGGCGGCGATCCGAACGTGGTCGATGAAGTCAGGCCCGTGCTCGACTGCATGGGAACGGACTATTTCTACTGCGGCGAGCTCGGCATGGGCGAGGCGATGAAGCTCGCCAACAATTTCCTCGCCAACACCATCCTTTCGGCGACGAGCGAGGCGCTTGTCATGGGCATCAAGGCAGGCCTCAGCCTGGAGACGATGATGTCGGTCATGAAGACGACGATGGCCTGGAACAACCAGCTCGGCATATCGCTGCCGAAGAAGGCGCTGGCCGACGATTTCTCGCTCGGCTTCATGGTGCGGCTCGCCGAAAAGGACCACCGGCTGGCAGTCGAAATGGCGAAGTCGCTCGGCGTCGAGACGCCGGTGGGATCGGCCGCGTTCGACGTGCTGAAGCAGGCTTCGAGCAACGGGCTCGCCGCCCTCGATGTCAGCGCGGTCCTGCGCTTGCGCGAGGAGCAGGCCGGCGTGAAGGTGCGGATGGCGCGCTAGAGCAATGGAAAAGAGACGCATCGGCCGCACCGGCCTGGAGGTGACGGTTCTCGGCTTCGGCTGCGGACCGATCGGCGGCCTGTTCAATCATGTGCCGGACGAGCAGGCGCAGCAGGCGGTGCGCGCCGCGCGCGACGGCGGCATCGACTATTTCGATGTCGCGCCGTTCTACGGAACCGGGCTTGCCGAGCATCGTCTCGGCGAAGCCTTCCGCGGCCGCGAGAAGGATTTCGTCGTCTCCACCAAGATCGGCCGGCTATTGAAGCCGGTCCGTTCCGGCCGGCCAGCGGAATCCATGTTCCGCGAGAACCTGCCGTTCGAGATCGTCTACGATTACAGCTATGACGGCGTCATGCGGTCGGTCGACGACAGCTGCCAGCGGCTCGGCATGGCCGGGGCCGACATTCTCTACATCCATGACGTGAACCGGAGATGGCATGGCGACGCCGTCGAGGAGCGTTTCCGCGAGGCGATGGAAGGCGGCTACAAGGCGCTCGAAAAGCTTCGCTCGGAGGGCGCCGTCAAGGCGATCGGCGTCGGCGTCAACGACCCGGATATCCTCATACATTTCGCCGAGGCTGGCGATTTCGACTGCTTCATGCTCGCCGGCCGGTACACGCTGCTCGAACAGACGCCGCTGGAAAAGCTGTTTCCGCTTTGCGAGGAACGCGGCATCTCGATCGTCGCCGCCGGCCCGTTCAATTCCGGCATACTGGCCACCGGCGCCAAGCCCGGCGCCAAATATTTCTATAGCGACGCGGCACCGGAAATCCTTGAAAGGACAAGGCGCATCGGGAGAGTGTGCACGCTGCACGAGGTATCGCTCGCCGCGGCCGCTCTCCAGTTCGCGCTCGGGCATCCCGTCGTGGCAAGCGTCGCCACCGGCATGGTCTCGCCGCAGGAAGTGGAGACCAATCTGCGCCATATGGCGCACGCCATACCGGAGGATTTCTGGCTGGAACTCAAGCAGGAGGGACTGCTAAGGCAAGAGACGCCGATCCCGCAAACGGCGCAGGCGGCATAGCGCGAGCAATCCCGAATGGCCGAAAAGACATTCCTTGGCTTTCCCAGGCGTTCGGGCCGCGCCGGCACGCGCAACCATCTCCTGATCCTGGGGATCAACGGGCTCGTTGCGGCCGCCGCCGGACGCATCGCAGCAGCCCTACCCGGCTCGAAGCTCGTCGCGACGCCCTACGGCCGCGGCCAGTTCGGGCCGGACAAGGAGTGCCATTTCCGGCAGCTGGTCGGCATCGGCGCCAATCCCAACAACGGGGCGGTGCTTGTCGTCGGCGTCGACCGCAAATCGGCCGACGAGGTGGCGAACGCAATCGCCGCGCGATTGCCGGCCCTTGTCGAGACGTTTACGCTCGACGACACGCATGAGGACGCGCTCGAACTCACGGCCCGGGCGATTCGTCTCGGCGCGAAGCTCGCGCGGGAAATCTCGCGAACGCGCCGCGCGCCCGTCCCGATCTCCGAAATTTATCTCGGCTTCGAATGCGGCCATTCGGATGCGAGCTCCGGCCTCGCGTCAAATCCGCTTGCGGGCGCACTGGCCGACCGGCTGGTCGATGCCGGCGCGACAGCGGTCATCGGCGAGACGATCGAATGGCTGGGCGCCGAGCATTCGCTGCGGCACCGGGGAGCGGAGCCGGCAACCGGCGAGGCGATCGTGCGCGCCGTCGCCGCGCGCGAGGCGGCGGTGACGGCTGCGGGCGTCGATCTCCTCGGCAACAATCCGGGGGCCGAGAACATCCGCGGCGGCCTCTCGACCATCGAGGAGAAGTCGCTCGGCGCGATCGCCAAGGCCGGCACAAGGCCCGTTGCCGGACTGTTGCCTTTCGCCGAACCGCCCGCGAAGGCCGGCCTCTACCTGATGGACGGCCCGAGCTTCTCGCCGGAATCGATGACCGGCTTCGTCGCTTCCGGCACGCAGCTGATCCTCTTCACCACAGGTCCCGGCAACAGTTATTGCAGCCTGCTCGCGCCGACGATCAAGGTCAGCGCCAATCCCACGGCCCATCATCGCGTCCAGGGCCAGCTCGATTTCGATGCCAGCGACGTGTTCAAAGGCATCGAAACGATCGACGCGGCCGCCGACCGCATGTTCGCGGAGATGATCGGCTTCGCCTCCGGCACCCTCACCTGGGGCGAAGCTGTCGGCGAAGGCTCGGAATGCTTTACCCGTATCGGAGCATCGCTGTGACGGGGCGGAAGGAGGCCGGCGGATGGGACGCAGTGCAGATCGCCCCCGGCGACCAGGTGGCCGTGGCGCTGCGCGACCTGTCCGGAACGGTGCGCGTCCGTCGTGGCGGCGAAATCCTCTCCCTCGCCTTGCGGGAGCCGATCCCGCTAGGCCACAAATTCGCGCTTGCGGACCTGCCCGAAGGCAGCGAGGTCTGCAAATACGGCGCGCCGGTCGGCAGGCTGACGCGACCGGTGGCCGCGGGAGAACATGTCCACGTCCACAACCTTCGCAGCCAGAGGGCGAGGCATCCAGCCGGCAGGGCGTGAACGAACTCGGGGTTCAGAACACGAGCCGGAACCCCAGAGATCGGCAGGCGGTATTCGCGGCGCCGCCAGTCCGCTATCGGCGGATGAACGCCTGTTTCCCCCCGCGAAAGGCTTATTCCGCCCGCCATCGCCCGCAACCGGGCGCACTGGCAGGCTGCACGCTCGTTCAATGGGGTTATTCCGCCGATCGAATTGCCGGATCGCCAATCGCTCCGGACCGCCGCTAATCTCGGCTATTGCCGATTAGCGCATTCCATGGGGTTTCCATCCGGAGCGACAGATGAATATCCAGGCCAGCGAGGCCAGGCTGCAGTCTTCGGCCGAGCCATTGCATACGTGCCGGCTGTGCGGCGCTCTCCTCAAGCACAATTTCGTCGATCTCGGCATGTCGCCATGCGAAAGCTTTCTGAGAGCGGACCAGGCCGACGGAGCCGAGTCCTATTACCCGCTCCGCGTCATGGTGTGCCAGTCCTGCTTCCTCGTCCAACTGCCGGAATATGTCAGCGCGCGCGAGATATTCAGTGACTACGCCCACTTTTCCTCCCATTCGAGCAGCTCAGTCGAACATGCCCGGCTCTACTGTGCGGCGATGAAGGAGCGGCTCGGCTTGGGGCAGGACAGCCTCGTCGTCGAACTGGGCAGCAACGACGGCTACCTGCTGCAGCATTTCCTGCCGCTCGGCGTGCCCGTTCTCGGCATCGATCCGGGCGCCAATGTGGCACGCGAGGCGGTGGCGAAAGGCGTGCCGACACTGGTCGAATTCTTCGGTGTGAAACTGGCGGAAAGGCTGGTCGCCGAGGGCATGCAGGCGGACCTCATCACCGGCAACGACGTGCTGGCGCAGGTGCCGGATCTGAACGACTTCGTTGCAGGCATGAAGCTGCTGTTGAAGCCGTAAGGCGTAGCGACCCTGGAATTCCCGCACATCGAACGGCTGATCAACGAGAACCAGTTCGACGCCATCCATCACGAGCATTTCTCGTATTTCTCGCTCACCACCATCGACATCATGGCCTGCCGTCACGGCTTGAAGCTGATCGATGTCGAGGAACTGCCCACGCATGGCGGATCGCTCAGGGTCTATCTCGCGCACAAGCGGAGCCGGCGCGCCCCCTCGCTCGCCGTAGCGCGCCTGCTGGAGCGCGAGGAGCGCCGCGGCTTCAAGGAAATGACGGTTTACCTCTCCTTCGGCGAGCGCGCGCGCCGGGGCAAGCGGGACCTTCTGGCCTTTCTCATCGCCGCCAAGAGCGAGCACAAGACGATCTGCGGCTATGGCGCTCCGGGCAAGGGCAACACGCTCCTCAATTACTGCGCCATCGGTACGGATTTCCTCGACTTCACCGTCGATCGCAACCCGCGCAAGCATGGCTGCGTCACGCCAGGCATGCACATTCCGATCCGCAGGATCGAGGCGATCGACGAGGCCAAGCCGCACTACATCCTCGTCCTGCCGTGGAACCTGAAGGACGAGAT
Organism: Rhizobiaceae bacterium; assembly: GCA_051959385.1. GTDB lineage: Bacteria > Pseudomonadota > Alphaproteobacteria > Rhizobiales > Rhizobiaceae > Mesorhizobium_L. Next base: position 21,347 of record JBQCFH010000336.1, read on the forward strand.
CATCGCACAGATGCGCCACGTCGCCGCCTGGGGCGCGAAATTCGTGGTTCCCATACCCTTCGTGACCATTATCGACCCCGAGGCGTACCCCTCTTGAAGGTCAGTCTCGGCACGCGCATCCGCGATTGGCGATGACGCACACACCGGGACCATCGGGACGGCCAGCCAGTTAACCTGCCGCGGCCCGGATGGAAACTGACGACCCTTCTTTGAATCCGACCTGTCAGGCGGCGGTCGAGGCTGACGAGCTACGCCTGGAAAAGCTCCACCGTCGAAATATCTTCTCGTCGCGCAAGACTCCGTCGTTCGGATTACGCAAATCGGCTGCGCCATGCCCGCGGGCGCCACTACATGACAAGCGAAGTCCTGTTTTCCGGCCGACCGATTGTCAGCCTGCGCACTACCGGCTGATGACAGCTCGACAACCCTTAAATCTAAAATTTAAACAAAGCTTTCGATAACAAATACGTTACCAGTTATTTTCTAGGCGCATTTTATCAATGAATTTATTAGTGGCTTTATTAAGGAATTCGATTTAGAATCATCTTATATAGGAAGACCGTCATCCTGGGTTATCAGGCCGCTACAACAAGTGGCATGATCGCGAGCATCGTCGCCCTTTGATTTAGGTCGAAGAGGACCTATCTTTTCGGCATAGCATTTAGGTAGTCAGCATGCCTGCCCGTTAGGGCGTAGCTTTTTTCCGGACAGACCGGCGTCCAGGAAGCTGGAGAGGGATAGGCCGATGCTACCAGACATTGCACCCGCCCCGACCGGCCGGCTGAGCAGCAAGGTTATTCGCTGTGTAACCGGTTGATCTGCTCATGCGACCAACCTCTGAAAAGCTCCTGGCGTTTCTGCGCGAAAATCCGCTCCGACTTTCGCCGACGGAAGCTGACGTGGCGGCGTTGGCGAGTGTGAACGTGGTAGAGCGGTTCTGTCCCGCGGGAACACTTATTGTCGATGAAGGCAGGATCCGCCGGTCTCTTCAGCTGGTCGCATCCGGATGGACGCTTTCGTTCAAATCGATGGCCGACGGACGGCGACTCGTCGCCGATTTCCCGGTGCGCGGCGATCTGCTCAGCAATGGATCGATTGTCGGCATGTCATACCGCGCCGCACTTGCCGTCACCGACGTAACGGTGTTCGAAATCATCCTCGACCGGCAGCTGCTTCTGGCGCAGCAGGCTCCGTTCCTGGCGACGGTGTTCATGCAGCTCATGGCGAAGAATTTCGGAATAGCAACCGAACACCTAGCCAATATCGCACGCCGCCCGCCTATCGAACGGACAATCCACCTCTTCCTGGAGATGCGCCATCGGCTGCATCTGGCCGGGCTCGCCGATGGAAACACGTTCTCCTTCCCCTTCACGCAGGCCGACCTAGCCGACGCGCTTGGACTGACGGCTATCCACACGAACCGCGTGCTTCGTGATCTGCGGGAAAACGGCCTTCTGCTCTTCCGCGGTGCGCATGTCCAACTACTTGATCCCCAGAGCCTTCAGGCGATCAGCGGTTTCGATCCCGACTATCTCGCGCTCGGCAAGCGCCCCGCTTACGCCCAAGTTAGCAACCTGTAGTTGTAACCCTTTCGTGTTAGATTACTGTCTGCAAATTTGTTTACGAGTCATTAATCGAGGTTAATGCGGGTTTTCCACAGTCTTATTATACTTTCAAACATCGGACAGGTTGGTAGGGACTATCCGGCAAAGGAGTTGGGTGACTGGGGCTGATTAGCAAAAATCGTCGAGGCCTGAAGCGCTCCAACTAGAGCGACTGGTAACGTTGTACTGCGCGACCATTCCGCCGAATGGTCGGGAGAGGCCCCTTGTGTTGAGGAATCAAGAAGATGGAAACGTCATATATTTCCCCTCTAAAGGAGAAGGCCGTCATTCAGGGAAAGTATCTGTTCGATGGGGACGATATTGAGCCGTCCGACAGCTTAGATCATTCGGAAGAGCTAGCGGATGGACCGATCGTCATTGTCGACAGGCGCGCGTTGGACAGAGAGTGCCTGGCCAGGAGCCTTCGCGAGCACAACCCAAGATTTGAGTTCCGGGCGGTCGAATCGGTCGACGAGTTGCGCGGGGTCGAACCATCCGCTCTTCTGCTCATTCTCGGAAGCAGGAAGGTCATTGAACAATCGGCCAAGGAAGAAATCGCCGGCCTGGTTTCGAAATTCGAAGGCATCCCGGTCATCGTCATCGCCGATTCGGACGATCCCGTGCAGATCCTCTCGGCGCTCGAGAGCGGGGCGCGCGGCTACATCCCGTCGAATGTGCGGCTCCAAGTTGCCGCCGAAGCCATCGGCTTGGCGCGTGCCGGAGGCGTATTCGTTCCCGCCAAGGCCTTCCTGGCCTTGCGTGAAACCATTCTCTCGACGGCCAACGGCGCAAGGCCGCTGCACAGCATCTTCACCGCGCGAGAAGCGGACGTGGTCGAGGCGCTGCGCCAGGGCAAGGCGAACAAGATCATCGCCTACGAGCTCAATCTTTGCGAGAGCACCGTCAAGGTGCATATCCGCAGCATCATGCGGAAACTGAAGGCGACGAACCGGACGGAAGTCGCCTACAAGCTGAGAGACGTCGTCAGCTGAAGCGGTCTTTTGCGATCGCCGAACCTGGATGCTCGGACAGCGCGCCGACCGCGCGCTGCCTGGGTTCAATTGTCCGGGGGGCCATGCTGACCTGCCCGAGCCGGCAACGTCTGGCGCGGGCGCTTAGATAATCGCCGGCGCATATTCGATAGCCGCCGTTGTCGTCACGCCGACGGCCAAGCAGGCGGGCGGGGATGAAGACGCAAGCCGCGCGCTTCGGCGCCGGGCGCCGGGCGCCGATTGCTACATCTTTAGCGCTACTTATCCTATTCCTTTTCCTGCGGCGAAACCCGAAGTACGTCGCCTACACTGCGCACAGGTTTCGACAGGTGTGCATATGGCAGGCAACACGGCTCCAAGCTTCGCCCGATCCAGGCGCCTCCGGGAACGGGCGCATCGGCTCATTCCAGGTGGGGCGCACACCTACACGAAGGGCGATGATCAATATCCGGTGCTTGCCCCTGGTTTCATCGCTCGGGGAGAAGGATGCCACGTCTGGGACGTGGACGGCAACGAATTCATCGAATACGGCATGGGCAACCGGACGGTCGGCCTCGGCCATGCCTTTCCGCCGGTCGTCGAAGCGGCGATCTCAGCGCTGAAGGGCGGCTGCAACTTCGTCCGCCCCGCCGCCATCGAGGTGGATTGCGCGGAAGCGTTTCTCGGCATCGTCCGCGGCGCGGAAATGGTGAAGTTCTGCAAGGACGGATCCGACGCGACATCCGGCGCCGTACGGCTGGCGCGCGCCTATACCGGCCGCGACCTCATCGCCTGCTGCGCCGACCATCGCTTTTTCTCCACCGACGACTGGTTCATCGGCACCACGCCGATGAACTCGGGCGTGCCGCGCGCCACACGCCGCCTCACCCTCACCTTTCGCTACAACGACATTGCGAGCGTCGAGGCGCTCTTCGATCGCTATCCGCGCAGGATCGCCGCGCTCATCCTCGAACCCGCGAAAAACGAGGAGCCGTCGGACGGCTTCCTGCATCGCATCCAGGAAATCTGCCGGCGCGAAGGCGCGCTGTTCATTCTGGACGAGATGATCACCGGCTTCCGCTGGCATGTCGGCGGCGGCCAGCACCTCTACGGCATCGTTCCGGACCTGTCGTGTTTCGGCAAGGCGATGGGCAACGGCTTCTCGCTTTCCGCGCTTGCCGGCAAGCGCGAATTCATGCGCCTCGGCGACTTGGACCATTCCGACCAGCCGCGCGTCTTTCTCCTGTCGACCACCCATGGCGCCGAGACACACGCAATGGCGGCAGGCATCGCCACGATGGAGATCTACCGCACGCAGCCCGTCATCGAGCATTTCAACCGGCAAGGCGGAAAGTTGAAGGAAGGCATGGCAGAAGCGGCGCGCCGCCGAGGCATAGGCGGCTTCGTCTATCCGGTCGGGAGGGCGTGCTGCCTCGCCTATGCCACTCTCGATGGCGAGGGCAACCCCTCGCAAGCGTTCCGCACGCTCTTCCTCCAGGAGACGATCCGCCGCGGCATCCTGATGCCGTCGCTCGCCGTCAGCTACACGCACCGGGACGTCGACATCGAGCGCACGCTCGAGGCGATCGACGGCGCTCTCGAAACCTACGCGCGGGCCCTCGAGGACGGCGTGGAGCGCCATCTCATCGGCCGTCCGACACAGACCATCTACAGACGGTTCAACCATGAGGGGCAGTCGCCGAATGGGGCGCCTGCGCGCAAGTCCGCCTGAGAAGACGGCGCGGTCGGAGAGCGGCATTGAGACGAGCGACGCTGTGGGGCAGTCGTAATGGGCCCCGGAACGGCGGTGCCAGCGCTGCCGGCAGCACAATCCAATCGGGAGCAAGCGAGTCCGGATGAGGCGGTCGGCGGACGAGCGCTACTCGAGCCGATCGAGCCGTTGTTGAAGGTGCCGGCCCAGTCTCACCGCGAGCGCGACAATGGTGAGCGTCGGCATATCGTTGCCTCCGGTCGGAAAGACGGAGCTGCCCGCAATAAAGAGATTCGAGAGGCCGTGCACGCGGCATGCACTGTCCACAACGCCCATTCGCGGGTCGTCGCTCATCCTCGTGGTTCCCATGTGGTGCCTGACCCAGCCATAGGACAGATCTTCTCGCCCGGCGGCGCCGTCCTCCTTGATACGGGCGTGGATCCTGTAGCCCAGCCGCCTCATCTCCTCGACGATGATCGTCTGCACGCGCTCCAGCGTGAATCGAACGAGCGGTCCAACCTTCCAGTCCAGCTTCACGCGAGGCAGGCAATTTTCATCGAGTTCCGTGTCAAGCGTGACGCGGCTTGCCGGATCGGGCTCCTGTTCGAGGATCGTGTCGAAATGAAAATGCCTGGTGCGCCGACGTGCATGCCAGACCCGCCCGATGGCTGTCGACATCGCCCCTGCCGGATGCTGAAGAATGGTCGCGCCCCGCTTGAGCAAGTCGCGATGCAGGCGACCTTTCCGAAGCCAGAAAGCGACATATCGCAAGGCTTCGGCTCCATTGGCGTGATCGACGCATAGTCCAGGCTTGATCCAGGTGCGGGAATTGAGCAGGCCCTCGCTTGCGCGAATCTCGGGGCGCAGGACGAGGCCGAACGCCTCGTTCGTATGGCGGGCTCCCGAGACCGCCGTCGAGCGAATCCGAGCTGAAGGCACGTGGAGGGCGACCGGACTGTCGAACTGGCTGACCTGAAGGCTTCCCCACCTTACCCGCGGATGCTCCATGAAATAACGGCCCACCAGATCGTACTCATTGCCCAATCCGTTCGGCATCTGCCGGTTCGAGACCAGGAGCAGGCGCGCGTTTTCGATGCCGCCGCCGGCCAGCACGAAAAACCGGGCAGCGATATGAAAGCGTTTGCCTGGCGCGCTTGCCACCTCGATCGAGCTAACGCTTCTGCCGGAGGCATCCGCATCGAGGCGCAGGGCCGTTGCGTGCAGGATGACGCGCAGGTTACGTGCCTCAAGCAGCCGCGAACGGAGCGTTGTTCCGAGATCCGGCGCAGGGCTGAGAAGGCAGCGCTCCGAGACGAGCGGCCCATCCACCGGCAAGAACTGGGAGACCGGCGTTTCGGCCAAAAGGTCGTCGATCCCGAACAGATCGGCCGCTGCACGGTAGTAAGGAAGAAGCGCCCCTTGATCGAAGGGCCACCCGCTCATCGGAATCCAGGATCGCTGTTCGAAATCGACACGATCCAGCATCTTGCACCATCCGCCCCAGCCGGCTCGGCCGGTGCTGCCGCCGAATTGGCGTATGCGGCAAAGGTCGAGCGCCTCATAGGGCGTGCCGACCAGTCGTCCGCGCGACAGGCGCTGACGCGAGCGCTCGAAGGTCAGACCGCCGCTTTCGATTATGCATACCCGATGCCGCGTGTCTTCCAGTTGCAAGGCGAGCGCCAGTCCGGCAGCTCCCGCCCCAACGATGCACAGGTCCGTCTCCAGACGCACGCGGTCCGGAAGGTCAACTGAGTCTTCAATCATTGTTTGGGTCGATGTGAAGTCCGGCGGCCGAGCCCGATCTTCTTTGCCGCTTGCGAGCGCAGCGCACTGAAGTTCGGCGCGACAATGGGGTAGCCTGGCGGCAAGCCCCATTTCTGTCGATATTGAGCCGGCGTCATCCCGAGTGACCTCAGGTGTCGCTTCAACGATTTCAATCTGCGACCGTCTTCCAGGCTGATGATGAAATCGGGGGTTACCGATTCGGCGATTGGCGCGGCGGGTATCGGTTTCGGAACGGATTGCGGTCCCGCGGCCAGCCCCTGCAATGTCCGGTCGACATTGTGGATGAGGGCGATCAGTTCAGAGGGCGAGACGCTGTTTTCGCGGACATAGGCGGCGACCACATCGACCACAAGCTCCAAGTGATCAATGGGAGACATGGATCCGCGCTCAACTAAGGAAGACCACGCGTATCGCGCAGCCAAGGCTGCGCTCGGCACAAATTTGCCTGATCCCATGCTGGGTATTGCCGCCTGGCGCATGGTCGCGACGAACGACCTTCCGTGCCGAAATCGGCGCGCGCCGTGGACTGCTCATCGCTGGACGGTCCAATGCCATATCCCCCTTTGACCCCACAATAGCGTCGGAGGAACCGGGGGCGTCAATTATCCTTGGCGGCGTCGAATCAGACCAAAAGTGGTAACCATCTGGTGACCTCGGGCTTCCGCTGCACGGAGCAGAGCCTTTCGCGAGGCCCCTTTCCTCGTCATTTTGTTTGTGAGTGTTTCAAGTAGCTTTTTTCTATGTTCGATTTTTATTCAGTAGAGTCTGCACATCAAAGTAGAACCCGTTCCCATTTTTGCAGGATTCCACGACTGCTTTTCTGATACAATGCGCGGGTTATCGATTGTTAGATTTATCTTCGCAAACGATGCTGTATCGAATTGTCATTAAACGTGTCTCGCCGCGCTAGCGTTCGCCATGAACGTGCCCGAAGAATCATATTAATAGTTGTGCAGGGGGTGAATCTGAGGAGTTGACATGACTACAAGAATTATACCGATGGCCACGCTCTTTCTGGGAGTGTCCTTTGCTCTTGGGACGATTGGAGTTTCGCAAGCCCTCGCCGAGACCGGCAAGGCCGGCGCCACCGCCGAAAGCGGCCAGGCCGGCGCCACCTCTGAAGGGGGAAATGCTGGCGCCACCTCTGAAGGCGGAAAGGCCGGCGCCACCGCCGAAGGCGGAAAGGCCGGCGGCTCCGCTGAAGGCGGCAAGGCCGGTGGTTCCGCTGAAGGTGGCAAGTCGGGTGGCTCCGCCGAGGGCGGCAAGTCCGGCGGGTCTGCTGAAGGCGGCAAGTCCGGCGGTTCCGCCGAGGGCGGCAAGTCGGGTGGGTCCGAAGGTGGTAGCGCCGAAGGTGGAAAGGGCGGCAGCGCCGAAGGCGGCACGAGCGGTAGCTCTGGCGAAGGCGGCAAAGGCGGCAGCGCTGGCTAAAATATAAGTCCTGTGCTTCTGATGCCGGTAAGCGACATGGTCGCTTGCCGGCATTTTTTATGGACCGGGCGCAGTTTGCCTTCTCAGGCCCGCCCTGCCCGATCCGAGGATGGAAGGAGAGTTCCAGGGTTGCCAGGCCGGCGTTGACCGAGGCGCGGCGGCGGTGAGCCGACGGACTCAGCACTACGCCGAGACGCCTTCCGGCAGCCCGGACTCGCTACCGCTTTTTAATGTCTACCGACAATCGCGCAGTTGCCCTACCGCTAGCTGCGGGACGGCGCACACGGACTGGGTGCGACCGTCGATGGTACAGCCGTCGGTGGAGAGATCATGGACAGCCATGTACGCAGCATCGCCAAGGCCATCTCTTGGCGCTTGACCGGATCGATTGATACGATTGTGCTATCCGCGATCATCACCGGGGACATCCGGCTGGCGACTGCTATCGGGACCACGGAGATTATTACAAAATCCCTGCTTTATTATTTGCACGAGCGGGCCTGGCTGCGCGTGCCCTATGGGCGGGTGAGCGACACCGCGTCGGTTCTTTGAGCGATCCGGCGTAGGCGGTCGTGTCCCACTGAAGTTCGATGCGGTCTGTCCAAATGGGTATGTGGCCGTAGGGGGCCACATCGGCAAAACTGTCGCTTCGACCCTTCCATCCTACCTATGCGTGGTCTTTCGATGCGACCAATATCGCGGAGGACGTTTGCGCAGGGAACTGCGCTGGGCCTGCTGCACTGGGCAGGCATGCCCAAGCTCGGCCGTGCGCAGGCACAGCCCGCCTCCGGTGTCACGATAGGGGCAGACGCCAAACCAGCCGTCACGCTTGTCACCGCGGACCAGCCGGAAGATTCCATACGATACGCTGCTTCCGAACTGGCCGGGCACATCGCGAAGGCGATCGGTTCTCGGCCTGAGATCGTTACCGAAAGCGCTGCCCCGTCGGCCAAAGACGGCCACCCGAGAATCTTTCTCGGCGATACCCGCTTTGCCCGCAAAGCCGGGATCAAAGTCGGCGCATTGGCGACGGAGACATGCGCAATTCGAACCGTCGGCAAGGATCTGTGTATCGCCGGGTCTGATGGCCCCGGCGCCGCGCTGGACGAAAATACGTCTGCCGGCACCCTGTTCGGCATCTACGAAGTTCTCGATCGCTATTTCGGCGTTCGCTGGCTGTGGCCGGGTGAACTCGGGACATTTGTTCCGCGCGCAACATCGATCACCATTCCCCCGGTGGACGCCGTTATCGCGCCTCATTTCATGCAGCGCCATGTCAGGTCGGGCGCTGGCCTCAAGAGCAAAAGGCACCCCGAAATGGGGTTTACGGCGGCGGCGGCAAATGAATATTCGCATGCGCAAGCCGCCTTTCTGCGTCGCCATCGCATGGGCCGCCAGCTGCCGGCGAGCTATGGTCACGCATTTGTCGATTGGTGGGAGAAGTACGGCGCAACACATCCGGAATGGTTCCAGCTGGTCAACGGGAAGCGAGGACCTGCCAAGCGAGGCGCACGCTTCTCGATGTGCATCTCGAATGAAGGCCTCCGCGAGGAGATCGTCCGCCAGTGGCACGAGCGGAGCGATGCGTCGGCCGGGAAATCTCCGGCGTTCGTCAACGCTGTCGAGAATGACTGCCCCGGACAGTGCGAATGCTCGGTCTGCACGGCGCTCGACGGTCCCGAGCCGCCCGATTATCGGAAGTTCCTTCCGGCCAAGTCCAAGATCGCCCGAAAGCCGTTCGTATCCGACCGGTATGCACGTTCCTGGCTGGCTATCCAGAAGATAGCCGCGAAAAAAGACCCCAACGCGGTGGTGGTGGGCTATGCCTACATGAATTACTTCGCGCCACCGACATCGGGCGTCAAATTGAACCAGAACATCCTGATCGGGTTTTGCCCGTCATCCTGGTACTATCCGCGCGCGGACGAGGAGCAGGACTGGATGAAGCGCCAATGGCGCGGATGGGCCGAGACGGGCGCCAGGGTCTTCATGCGCGCCAACTACTTCCTCGATGGTTATTGCATGCCGCACATCTTCGCCCACCAATTCGCCGACGAATTTCAGAATGCGGTGGGCAACGGGATGGTGGCGACCGACTTCGATTCGCTGACCGGTCATTGGGCGACGCAGGGGCCGAACCTCTATCTGCTGATGCGCCTGCAGACCCGTCCCGAAATGGACGTCGATTCGTTGATGCTGGAATATTATTCGGCTTTCGGACCTGCGGCCGACGACGTCAGAGCCTATTTCGACTATTGGGAGTCATACACGTCGAAAGAGCGCTCCAACCTTCGCGATACGTTCGAGGCGCTGCAGGTTTCGCGCTGGCGAAACTGGGCGAAGGCGGCGCACGCGATCTATCCCGAGGAGAGCTTTGCGCCAGCCGAAGCGTTGCTCGACAGGGCCTCGGCGTCCGCGGCGGCCGATCCGGAGGCCGCTATGAGGGTGAAGTTCCTGCAGCTCGGACTGGAACACGC
>JBQCFH010000337.1:0-7522 GCA_051959385.1 Rhizobiaceae bacterium
TGCGACCCCCCCCCCCCCCCCCCGGGGGGGGGGGGGGGGGCCCCCTGGTTGGGCCACCCCACCCCGGCGAGACGGGGTGGGGGTGAGAGTTAGCGCCCTGCTCTGGCTCACCCCCACCCCGATCCGCTTTGCGGATCGACCCTCCCCACAAGGGGGAGGGTGAGGCCCCTCACGACCCGAGCTTCGCCTTCAGGGCCGCCTTGGCGTCCTTGCCGTCGAAGGTGGTGACGCCGTCGAGCCAGCCGTCGGCCGCATCCGGATGCGCCTTCAGCCAGTCGGCCGCCACGTCCTGCGCCTTGCCGCCCTTCAGGATGCCGTCCATCATCTTGTTTTCCATCGAGAGATCGAATTTGAGCTGCTTGATGAACTTGCCGACGTTCGGGCACTCGTCGACATAGCCGGCCCGGACGTTCGTATGGACGGTCGCCGCCCCGAAGCCCGAATCGCCCATGCCGTCGAGATAGGTGATCTTCATCTCGCCCATGACCGGATGCGGCGTCCATCCGAGAAAGACGATCCAGTCCTTGTTGCGTATCGCCTTCTCGGCCTGCGAAAGCATCCCGGCTTCCGAGGATTCGACCAGTTCGAATCCCTTGAGGTTGCTCTTCGGGTCCTTGATCATGTCGAGCACGATACGGTTGCCGTCATTGCCCGGCTCGATGCCGTAGATCTTGGAATCGAACTTGTCCTTGAACTTGCCGATGTCGGTCAGCGACTTGACGCCGGCTTCCGCGACATAGTCCGGCACGACGAGCCCGTAGCCGGCGCCGGTCAGGTTGGTCGAGATCGACTCGACCGACTTGTCCTTGAGAAATGGTTCGATGTTCGCCGTCATGGACGGCATCCAGTTGCCGAGGAAGACGTCGATGTCCTTATTCTTCAGCGACTGGTAGGTGACCGGAACCGAAAGCACCTGCGTCTCCGGCTTGTAGCCGATGGCGTCGAGGATGACGGAGGCGGTCGCCGTAGTGGCCTGGATGTCGGTCCAGCCGACATCGGCGAAGCGCACCGCCTGGCAGGAAGCGGAATCGCCGGCATAGGCTGCGCCGCTGGCCATGCCGGCGGTAAGGCCCGCGGCGAGCGCCAGCGCCGCGGCTAATGATCTGGTAATCGACATGATGCTCTCCCATTGTGCGGCCCGGCCGTTCCCTGCGGCGGCCGGACGGTTTCCTCCTGAACCAAACACCATTTCGGCACGCTTTCAAGGAAATTGGCGAGCGCGGCGCGACATCCGTTGGCCGCCGGGGCGACGGCCGGATCGGCCTACGCCTGAAAGCTGCATGGTTTCGGCCAGCCAGCCATATAGGATTGCCTGGTGTCGATTGGGGGAGCGCATCATGCATCGATGTAAAAGAGGACTTGCATTCTTGATGACGCTGGCCGCGGGCGCGTTTCCGGCTCATGCCGAAGGCGATCCGGCGCGGCGAAGCGCATCTTCACCTGCATAGGCTGCCATACCGTAGCGTCCGACCGCTCGCGGATAGGTCCTAGCCTGCAAGGCATCGTCGGCCGCCGGGCGGCAACACGACCCGGGTACATCTATTCTGCGGCCCTCAAGGAAGCAGGCGAGAAGGGCCTCGTCTGGACCGAGGCAAATCTCGCCGACTTTATCAGAGCTCCAAGCGACACGGTGCCTGGAACCAAGATGTACTACCCCCGATCAAGGACGACCAAAAGATCGCCGATATAATCGCGTACCTGAAATCCGATCATAAGCCCTGACGGCCGGCCAACAGCCGCTGTTGTTCGCCGGAAGAAAACCGCCTATCTGATGTTGCGGCCGCGCGCCCGGACAGACAAGGGCTCCGCGCCAGGGCGGAGGTCGAAGCGTGCTCAATCCGATCGTCGAATTCGTGACGCGCATCTTCCAGTGGATCGGGCGCGCTATCGGCATGGCGATCGCCTGGCTGTGCTGGCCCTTCATGCTTGCCGGCCGCTGGTACACGCGCCGCGGCTGGATCGTGCGCATCGCAATCGGCCTCGCCATTCTCGTCCTCGTCGGGCTTTACGCCAACTTCTTCTGGCAGACGCAGCGCTGGACCAATTTCGATCCCGACTACGCGCAGAAGTACAGTCTCAAGGACCGCCAGCTCTCGGCCGGCGAACAGGCGCCCGCGCAAGCGGCAACGACCGGGCAGAAGACCTGCGCTCGCTCGGCCATCGCCGACGTCACTGCCGACCTCGTCGATTTCAACGTCAACCAGAACCAGTGGATCTCCTCGATGATCCTGTACAAGCTCGGCTTCTTCGGGCTCGACTGGGACCGCACGCCGTTCTTCGACAACAAGGCCTCCTTCCAGCGCGGCATCAACCAGGCCGCTCGGCGCACCTCCGTCGAGCTGGTGGACACGCTCGGCCGCGTGCGCGGCACCTCGCAGGTCGATTCCGACCTGCAGGACGCGCGCGGTGCGCTGCAGTTCGACGAATACACCTGGTATCTCGGCTGGAACCCGCCCGGGCCGAAGACCCCGACGCCGAGCTACTACCGCACGGCCATCAAGAAGCTGCGCGCCTTCAACGACCGCCTCGCCGCCTGCCAGACGACCTTCGACGCGCGCGCCGACAATCTGATCCAGTTCATCGACCGCATTGCCAACGACATCGGCTCGACCTCGGCGATCCTCAAGGACCGCGCCGAGAACCACAACAATGGCTGGTTCGATACCCGCGCCGACGACCGCTTCTGGTTCGCCTACGGCCAGCTCTACGGCTATTACGGCATGCTGACCGCGGCGGAGGCCGATTTCGACGACGTGATCAAGGAGAAGAAGCTGACCACGCTGTGGGATGACTTGGAGGGACAGCTTCGTTCGGCGCTTCGCATCCAGCCCTTCATCGTCGCAAACGGCCGTGAGGACGGCTGGATCGTGCCGAGCCATCTGACCACGATGGGCTTCTACATCCTGCGCGTGCGCTCGAACCTGGTGGACATCAGGGCCGTGCTGCAGCAGTAGCGTCGAAGCGCCCAAATGCGATTTGCGTCGGATACCCCGCCTCCCCCTCCGCCTCGCTTCGCGAGGCACCCCTCACGTCGAGGGGGAGGAGGACGGAGAGCCACGCGCCCTCCCTCCCCTTCGACGGCAGGGCAATCGCATATGGAATTTGCGTGGCTTCTTACCCCCACCCCTGTCCCCTCCCCACAAGGGGGAGGGAGACGCCGGCGCCGCTTTCCCCGCTAAAATCGTCGAGATTTGCGCCACACGGCACGGAGCAAAGTCCCCCTCCCCCTTGTGGGGAGGGGACAGGGGTGGGGGTATTTCCATATGCGATTGCCCTTCCCCTCGACGGGAGGGTCCGGCCGGTAGGCCGGGGTGGGCGACATATTGGAAGAAGCGGCAAGTCCTCAGCCAGTCGTCTTTATTTCCGCCGTGCCGCGGCCTCGCGCAGGGCGCGCACTCGCTCGGCGAGACTGGGCGGCGCGCCGGGAAGCGCCGTCTCCGGCTCGGCGAGCGCCTTGTCGATGGGAGAGTCTGGCCCTTCGATCAGGGCCGTCAGCGCGACCATCTCCGCGGCCAGATTGCTGATCTGTTCGCGCAACGCCGTCTCGCCGGGGCCAGGCGGTACGCCCCCGGCGGACGCAGCGGCTTCCTGCGGCGAAAGCGAGGCGGTGCGCAGCCGCTTGTTCTCGCGGGTGAGCGTGGTCAGGCGTTCTTCCAGCCGCTTCCGCTAGGCTGCCAGCCGCATCAGCGCCTCCTGCTGTTCGGCCGGCGCGGCGGCGTCGGCCGCTGCGTCCGGCGGAACGTCGGCCGCGGCATCCGCTTCGCCGGACTGCTGCCCTTCGGAAATCTTCTCGTCAGGCCGCTCCGTTTCAGGCGCTTCCTCCCGAGCCGCTTCGCCTGCCGGTGCGGCCTGCTTCCCCGGCCGATCCCGTAAGCCAGCGAGTTCGCGCTCGCGCTTCGCCAGCGCCTCCTCGCGATCCGCTACCGTCGCGAGCGCCTTCTCGAGCCGGCGCTCCAGTTCGGTCGCCCGCGCCCGCTCCGTCTTCAGCGCCTCCCGCCCGGACTTGTTGTCGAGCGTCATCTGGCGCAGCTTCTCCTCGGCTTCGCGCCGCTGCTCCTTCAGTCGGGCAAGGTCTCCCTTCAGCTTGGTGATTTCGCTTTCGCGAGCGACGAGCTCGATCTGGCGGTTGCTGACCTCGAGATTGGCGTCGGTCGCGGCGAGGTCCAGCCGGCTGATCTCCGCATCCTTGGCCGCGACCTGTCCCCGGAGCTCGTTGAACTTGGCGGAAAGAGCCTGCAGCTCCTCGGCGCTCACCGCGCGCGCAGCCTCGAGCTCGCCGTTCTTCGTTTCGAGCGCGGCAGCTTCCTCCTTGAGGCGGTCGCGTTCGCTGGACACCTCCTGCAAGTGCTGGTGGTTGCGCTCGATCTCGACCATCTGGGCGGCGGCGCGATCCTTGCAGTTCTTGAGCTTTATCTCGAGCCGCCTTGTCGCCATGGCGAACTCGGCCCTCAGACCGTCCTTCTCGGCCTGGATTTCGTTCATCGTCAGCGGCATCGTCGCCCGGATCCGCCGTTCCGTCAGCCGCACCGCGCGCCGCCAGAATGCCGGCGCAATGAGCAGCGCCAGCAGCAATGCCGAAAGGAAGCCGAAGCCGAAAAAGAGGATGGACTGGATCACCGGAACACGCTCGCCAGACGCGCCGGACATCGCCGGCACGCAGCCTTTTGCCACGAAGGCGGGCGTTCAGGCCAGCGGCAATCCGCGCCGGCCTTCATCGCGCTCTCGGGCTCAGAATGGATTCCAGGTGGGCCGCTCGGTCAACTTCAGATAGCCGAGATTGATGCCGAGCCTGGCGCCGACGCCGGTCCGCACCGGCACAAGCAGCACGTTGTTGTTCTTCAATACGTTGAAGCCGAGGCCCGCCACGACATAGGCCGAGCCCGCGACGCCGGCATAGCGCTTGTATAGATCGTCGACGCTGTCGAGGTTGTAGACCAGCACCATCAGCCGCGAGCCCTCCGCGCCGAAATCCCAGCCGATCGAGGGGCCCTGCCAGAACACCTTATGGTCGCCGGCATTCTTGGTATAGAGCGTGCCTTCGCCATAGGTCAGGCCGCCAATGATGGCGCCCGCCCCCTGCTCTCCGAGCACGTAGCCGTTCGGCAGTCCATAGGTCGAGAATATCTTCTCGATGATGGTGGCGAGCCCTCCGGAAGTCGATCCGAAGAACTGGTTGCCTGAATCGATGATCTCCTGGGCCGTATAGCCCGTGCCGGCCCGGGCGGGAGCGGCAATGGCGGCCATCGCGAGGCATGCGGCGAAAATGGCGACGAAACGAATCCTGATCCGCGCCAACGAAGTGAATTTCATGGTCTCGGTCTCCCTATGGGAGCCCATTCGCCGACGCCTTGTCTCCGGGCGGCCTTGGGCGGCCGCTTCTCAGGAATGCTCACACTAGCCCGTAATCCTTTTTCAACTATTAAGCTCGCACAAGAAGCGGCCGCGCAACGGCCCGCCAGGGGGTTGAAAAGCAGAAAAAATCCGTGTCGGACAGGGGAATGCGGTTTCCCGCGCCAGAGGCGATAATCGGCGCGACCCGGTGATTCGCGCCGCGGGCACCGCTGCGGCACGCATCCGTGAGCTTTACGATAGGCAGGACTGTTTGAGATGGCAGATATATTCACGCTGACGGCACCCGAACTAGCGGCGCTCCTGTGCAGCCGCGTCTGCCACGACATCATTTCGCCTGTCGGCGCCATCAACAACGGCCTGGAACTCCTGGATGAGGGCGGCGCCGACGAAGACGCGATGAACCTGATCCGTATCTCCGCGCGGAACGCATCGGCCAGGCTGCAATTCGCGCGCATCGCCTTCGGCGCGGCCGGTTCGGCCGGCATGCAGATCGACACCGGCGATGCCGAGAACGTCGCGACCGCCTTCATGAAGAACGAGAAGCCCGAGTTCACCTGGTCCGGCGCGCGCGCGTTCCTGCCCAAGAACAAGGTGAAGCTGCTGCTCAACCTGATCCTTATCGCCAACGCCGCCATTCCGCGCGGCGGCCGGCTGTCGGTGACGCTGGAGAATCCGGAGACGGAGCCGAAATTCACGCTCGTCGCGAGCGGTCCGATGGTGCGCGTGCCGCCGAAATTCCTGGAGATGCATTCCGGGCAGAAGCCGGAGGAGGCTGTCGACGCCCATGCGGTGCAGCCATACTACACGCTTCTTCTCGCCCGCGAGACCGGCATGTCCATCGAAATCCGCGCTTCGGCGGAGGAGATAAAGCTGACCGCGAGCCGACAGCAGAGCTGACGCTTGCCTAAAAAGTCGGGCGCCTGGTCAGTCGGTGCGGGAACGTCCGCCGGACGAAACGGCAGCGAATGCCCGAAAAATCCGCTTCGTACCGTTTGTCGCTGGCAAAATTGCTTTCGCATAGCTGATGGGGAGCGCAGGTGACGATCTACGCCGTGGCCGCGTTGGTTTATCTCGTCCAACTGGCATTGTTCCTGGCCCTGAATGTCCGTGGCAAGTACAGCCTGGTAAGCCACGCCGTCAGCGATTACGGCGTTGGCCCGTCGCGACGGCTGTTCACGATTTACGGCCTGGTCGGCATCGTCGCGGCGAGCGCGCTGGGCGCGGCTGTATTGGCGGACGGGCGGTTTCCTGCTCGCGGCGGGATATATCTGCTGGTCATGGCGGCGCTGAGGGTCGGCGTGCTCGTTTTTCCGACGGACCTGGAAGGCCAGCGCCTGACCGGCGCCGGAAGGCTGCACTACCTCTTTGCGATAGCAAGCTTCGCGTTTGCCTATATGGCGGTCGACGTTCTGGATCCCGTGGCCGTTCCTGTTGTCCGGCAATGGGCCGCGCCCGTGCTGGCTGTGTTGTATTGGATAGTCGCGGCGTCGCTGGCCGGAGTCGTGATTTGCCTGATCCCGGCCCTTCGCCGCGTTTTCGGACTGGTCGAGC
This sequence comes from Rhizobiaceae bacterium, assembly GCA_051959385.1. Taxonomy (GTDB): domain Bacteria; phylum Pseudomonadota; class Alphaproteobacteria; order Rhizobiales; family Rhizobiaceae; genus Mesorhizobium_L. The sequence goes on from JBQCFH010000337.1 coordinate 6,904, forward strand.
GGACGTTTCTTGTGTCGGTTTTGCTTTGGTCCGCGGTTTTCGCCCTGGCTGCGGCCTGAGGCCCGATAAGGACGCGGACTCCGGGAGATCGGGCGCCGTTTTTGGCGCTCATTCTCTGCGTGCATTGTTGCTGCGATCGCGGCAAGCAGCCGCGAGCATGGTGCCTTGGCTAAAATTTAACCGCGCTCGTTCCCAGGTTTTTTAACCGTTTCCGTTTAGCTTGAGCGGCAACGGCTCGCCGGCCTCGATCCGCGGGCTGCGTCGTCAGGGGATGGAAGATGAAGCGGTGCATGATAGTCGACGATTCGAGCGTCGTCAGGAAAGTCGCAAAACGCATTCTGGCCAGCCATGACGTGCTGGTCACCGAGGCGGCGACCGGCACTGAAGCGCTGAGCCTCTGCTCGCGCGAGATGCCTGACCTGATCGTGGTCGACACCACCCTTCCCGATATGGCTGCGGCCGATCTGATCCGCGAGCTGCTTTCCTATCCTGCCGTGGTCAAGCCGACGATCTTGATCTGCATTGCGGAGGTAGATGTCGGCGCCATCATGCGCGCCAAGCGCGCCGGCGCATCGGGCTATCTCCTGAAGCCGTTCAACCGCCCGCAATTGCTGGAGCG
>JBQCFH010000338.1:0-2424 GCA_051959385.1 Rhizobiaceae bacterium
GGCGCCGGGCGCCTTCGCGCATCCGACCGTGCCGTCGGCCCATCCCTATGTGCTTCTCAACTATATGGGCAAGCCGCGCGACGTGATGACGCTCGCGCACGAGCTCGGCCATGGCGTCCACCAGGTCCTCGCCGCCAGGCACGGAGCGCTGATGGCCTCCACGCCGCTGACGCTCGCCGAAACCGCCTCCGTATTCGGAGAGATGCTTACCTTCCGCTCGCTCCTGGAACGCACCCGCGACAAGGCTGAGCGCAAGGCTATGCTGGCGCAGAAGGTCGAGGACATGATCAACACGGTCGTGCGCCAGATCGCCTTCTACGAGTTCGAGCGCAAGGTCCACACCGAACGCCGCAACGGCGAGCTGACCGCCGACCGCATCGGCGAGTTCTGGCTGGAGGTGCAGTCGGCGAGCCTGGGACCCGCCATTCGGCTGCGCGAGGGCTATGAGACCTTCTGGTCCTACGTCCCCCACTTCATCCACTCGCCCTTCTACGTCTATGCCTACGCCTTCGGCGATTGCCTGGTGAATTCGCTCTATGCGGTCTACCAGAACGCCGAAAAGGGCTTTCAGGAGAAGTATTTCGAGATGCTGAAGGCGGGCGGCACCAAGCACCACAAGGAACTGCTCGCTCCTTTCGGCCTGGATGCATCCGATCCTGCCTTCTGGCGGAAGGGGCTGGCCGTCATCGAGGAGCTGATCGATGAACTGGAGGCGATGGACGAATAGACCGCCGCGCCCGCGATGATTGGCGGAGTGCGTCCCATATTGTAGACTTGGCGAAACGATGGAGCGCGCCATGAACATCCCGCTCAAGAAACGCTATCAGGACTGGATCGCCGAACAGGTAAGCGCCGGCCGCTACTCGTCCGAGATAGAGGCGATCGAGGAAGCCTTGCGTGAACAAATGGAGAGGGATGAAGCCAACCGCCTTTGGGAGCGTATTCAGGAGTCGGAGCGGCAGATCGAACGCGGCGAATACGTAGTCGCCGATGACGCTTTCTTTGAACGCAAGCGGCAGATGATCCGCGACCGCTACATGAAGCCGGAGAAATGAACCGATATGAGGTGATCTTCAGCCCTCAGGCCGATGCCGATCTCGATTCCATTCTCCACTATATTGCGGCCGATAATCCTGCGGCCGCAATTCGCTTTGTGGATGCGCTTCGTGCACGAGCGATTGATTTCCTCTCGATCACTCCGAACGGCGGAACGCCGTTAGGCAAAGTCCGCTATATCGCGTTCGGCAACTATGTCGTGGTTTATAGCGTAAGCCCGACCGCACGACGGGTTCGCGTGCTCCTCGTTACCGAAGGGCACCGCGCATGGCGTCGATTGCTCAAGGACCGGTTTTGAAATTCCCTCCCGCTCACACGCCCTATGACGGTTCCTCGAAGCCATTTACCATCGGGCTGAGGCCGCTCGATCCCGCCGGTTGGATCGACGTCGATCGCCATCTGGAAGCCTATCTGGCCGAGAAGGAGCGGCTCGAAGCGGCGCATGGCGAGTCCATTTTCGCCGCCGAGCATGGAACTGAGCAGGCGCAGCGGGAGGTGCTGTCGCTCTTGCTCGACTTTCTGCCCGCCCGCTTCCCTGAAATCTACCGTCGCGCCGGCGAGATCGTGCATGTCGGCAAGGCGGGCCGCAGGGTCGATCTCGCAAAAACCGGCGAGCCTCCGCTCAAGATCGCGGCGCGGCTGGTCCAGGAAGACCTCGTCCTGATGCGCCGGGGCGAGAATGGCTGGCGTCTCGCGGCGGCCTCCCTCTCATTTCCCTCCTCGTGGTCGCTCGCCGAGAAATTCGGCAAGCCGCTGCGCGACATCCATCGGCCGGTGCCGCAGTTTGGGCCGGGAACGCGCTCTGACGACCTGATCGAACGCATGTTCGACAAATTGCAGGGCCAGGCGGTGGTCCGCTACAATTGGTCGCTTCAGCCCGATCCCGACCTCTACAAGCCGCTCTCTTCCATGCAGCGTGCCGATCGGGCCGAAAAGGCTGTGCCGCGTTTTCCAGGCGTCGATCCCGCGGCCGCCGCCTTCATCCGCGTTGAGCGGCAGACGCTGCGCAAGCTCCCGGCCTCCGGCGACATACTCTTCACCATCCGCATCCATATCGATCCGATGGCGGCGCTCCGCGCCCATCCCGATCGCGCGAGGATCGCGGCGTCATTCGCCGCGCAACTGGCGGCGCTCGACCGGGCGCAACTCGACTACAAGGGGCTGGCGGCCGACCGCGACCGTCTCGTCGCCGCGCTGGAAGCGATCGCCGCCTGAACGGTTTGTCCAGCCGCCCCTTTATTGTGGCGCCCATCCGGGTTAGCAACCAGCGAGACCTTCCGTACCACCAATTCAGGAGAGTTCCTAAATGGCGAATGCGAAATGGCCCGTTTACGGCGAGATCACCGGCCCCGTCATCATGATCGGCTT
>JBQCFH010000339.1:0-4739 GCA_051959385.1 Rhizobiaceae bacterium
AAAGCTACGCAAAAGCCGCAGAACCAATCCAGGAAGAAAGTTTTGCGGCTGTGGGTGTTTCCTTTTGCGCCTTCTGCGTTCAAGAAAGACTTGCATGCCCGAGAGCCGGCGAAGGCGCCAAAAAAAAAAAAGGGGCGCGCCCGCTGGCGCGCGCCCGTCGATAATGGCGTCATATAATTAGGTCAGGCGCCGGCTTCGGCTTCCTCGGCCTTTTTCTCGCGGACGATCTCCTTGCCGGTGTTCTGGTCGACGACCTTCATGGAGAGGCGGACCTTGCCGCGCTCGTCGAAGCCCATGAGCTTGACGTAGACCTTGTCGCCTTCCTTGACCACGTCGGTCGTCTTCTGGACACGCTCCGGCGCAAGCTGCGAGATGTGCACCAGCCCGTCCTTCGGGCCGAAGAAATTCACGAAAGCTCCGAAATCGGCGGTCTTGACGACCGTGCCCTCGTAGATTTCGCCGACTTCCGGCTCGGCCACGATGGTGTGGATCCACTTCTTCGCGGCCTCGATCTCCTTGGCGTTGGAAGAAGCGATCTTCACCGTCCCGTCGTCCTCGATGTTGATCTTGGCGCCGGTCTTCTCGACGATCTCGCGGATGACCTTGCCGCCCGTGCCGATGACGTCGCGGATCTTGTCGACCGGGATGTTCATGACATCGATGCGCGGGGCGAACTCACCGAGTTCGGCGCGGGCGCCGGTGATCGCCTTGGCCATCTCGCCGAGTATGTGCAGGCGGCCATCCTTGGCCTGGCCGAGCGCGACTTTCATGATCTCCTCGGTGATGCCGTCGATCTTGATGTCCATCTGCAGCGAGGTGACGCCATTCGCGGTGCCGGCGACCTTGAAGTCCATGTCGCCGAGATGGTCCTCGTCGCCGAGGATGTCGGAGAGGACCGCAAAGCGCTCGCCTTCCTTGATCAGGCCCATGGCGATGCCGGCGACCGGCTTCTGAAGCGGCACGCCGGCATCCATCAGCGCCAGCGAGGTGCCGCAGACGGTCGCCATCGAGGAGGAGCCGTTCGATTCGGTGATCTCCGAAACGACCCGGATCGTGTAGGGGAACTGCTCCTCGCCCGGCAGCATCGGGTGGATGGCGCGCCAGGCGAGCTTGCCGTGGCCGATCTCGCGACGGCCCGGCGAACCCATGCGGCCGGTCTCGCCCACCGAATAGGGCGGGAAGTTGTAGTGCAGGAGGAATTTCTCCTTGTAGGTGCCGGTCAGCGCGTCGATGAACTGCTCGTCCTCGCCGGTGCCGAGCGTCGCCACCACCAACGCCTGCGTCTCGCCGCGGGTGAAGAGCGCGGAGCCGTGGGTACGCGGCAGCACGCCGACCTCGGCGACGATGTTGCGCACCGTCTTGAGATCGCGGCCGTCGATGCGCGAGCCCGTGTCGAGGATGTTCCAGCGGACGATCTTCGCCTGCAGTTCCTTGAACACGGAACCGATCTGCTCGGCCGTGTAGCGCTCCTCCTCGCCTTCGGCGGGCGCCAGAGCGGCCTTGACCTTGGCCTTGGCCGCGTCGACCGCGGCGTAGCGTTCCTGCTTGTCGGTGATCCTGTAGGCGGCGCGCAGATCGCCTTCCGCGATCTTCAGCATCTCGGCTTCGAGATCGGAATAGCTCGGGGCCACGAAGTCGCGCGGCTCCTTGGCGGCGACCTCGGCGAGCTTGATGATCGCATCGATCACCGGCTGGAAGCTCTTGTGGCCGAACATGACGGCGCCGAGCATCGTCTCCTCGTCGAGTTCCTGAGCCTCCGACTCGACCATCAGCACGGCGTCGGCGGTGCCGGCCACGACGAGGTCGAGTTTCGATTCCGGCATTTCGTCGATATGCGGGTTGAGCTTGTACTCGCCGTTCACATAGCCGACGCGGGCGCCGCCGATCGGGCCCATGAAGGGCACGCCGGAGAGCGTCAGCGCGGCGGAAGTGGCGACGATCGACAGGATGTCCGGATCATTCTCTAGGTCGTGCTGGAGCACGGTGACGACGATCTGCGTATCGTTCTTGTAGCCGTCGGCGAAGAGCGGACGGATCGGGCGGTCGATCAGGCGGGAGACCAGCGTCTCCTTTTCGCTCGGCCGTCCCTCGCGCTTGAAATAGCCGCCCGGAATCTTGCCGGCGGCAAACGTCTTTTCCTGGTAGTTGACGGTGAGCGGGAAGAAATCGAGGCCCGGCTTCGGCTCCTTGGCCGAAACGACGGTCGCGAGCACGACGGTCTCGCCATAGGTCGCGAGCACGGCGCCGTCCGCCTGGCGCGCGATCTTGCCGGTCTCGAGGATGAGGGGACGGCCGCCCCACTGAATTTCTATCTTGTGGTGATTGAACATGTCTTGTCCTTCATATGCGGCGGAACCGCCGCCGCCTTTCGCGGCGCGGTCCAGCCTTCGGCTTCTTTCGGACGAGCCACGGGCAAGACAACGGGAGGTCTGAACAGCGGCGCGGCAAGCGCCTTCAGGCATCCTGCAATCCTGCCCCATGACCAGTCCATGGGCGGCTCCGCGCCGTCACATATGACTGCGGAACCGGATCGGGCCGGTCCATATGGCCAAGGCCCGAAGGGCCGACGATCGTCATCGGCCCGCATACGCGGCCGGCGGCTCCCATCCGGAAGCCGCCGGCCGATCGATCAACGGCGCAGACCGAGCTTGTCGATCAGCGTCTGGTAGCGCCCCTCATCCTTGCCTTTCAGATAATCGAGAAGGCGGCGGCGCTGCGAAACGAGCTTCAGGAGACCGCGACGGGAATGGTTGTCCTTCTTGTGGTCCTTGAAATGCTCGGTGAGGTTCTTGATGCGTTCCGACAGGATGGCCACCTGCACCTCCGGCGATCCGGTGTCGCCTTTCGCCGTGGCGTATTCGGCCATGAGTTCCTGCTTGCGCGGAGCGGTAATCGACATCGTGCTTTTCCTTTCTGAACTGCGGAAACGGGACGCCTTGAGCCGGGATGTCGTCCAGCAGAGGCCATGCAATGCCTGCGCCTTGGGCGCGGCGATGGCGGCCATATAGTGCAAGAAGAAAGGAATTGCCAGCCAAATCGCGCCGCGGCCGATCAGCGCCTAGGATTCGTCTTCTTCCTCGTCCGGCGTTACGCGCGGCCTGAGGCGGTCAACCGGAATTTCGAAGCGCCATTCGAGCCCGTCGCCATGCCAGGTCCGCTCCGCGGTCGCGGAAAGCGCCCCCTTCAGCATCCGCTCGATGACTTCGGTGCCGAAACCGCGCCGCTCCGGCCGCTTGCGAAAGCGCGGCACGCGCTCGCGCCAGTCGAAATGGAAGGTGGCGCCATCGATGCGCCAGTTCGCCGCCAGCCGGCCTTCCGGCAGGGAGAAGGCCCCGTATTTGGAGGCGTTGGTGGCGAGCTCGTGAAGCGCCATGCCGAGCATCTGCGCGGCCTGATTGTCCAGCCTGAAGGGCGGCCCGCTGATTTCCACGCGGCCGGGATCGCCCGCCTGGAACGGCTCGATCTGGGCAAGGAGGAGCTCGCGGAACTCGACGCCGGCGACGCCGCCCGCGATCAAGAGGTCGGTGGAGCGCGCAAGGCCGTAGAGCCGCTTCTGGAAGCTGTCCTGGAACGCTTCGATGCCACGGGCGCTGCGCGCGCTCTGCTTGGCGATGGACGCCACGACGGTCAGCTGGTTCTTCGCCCGATGCGCGACCTCGCGCATCAGGAAGCGGACCTCGTTGTCGGACGCCTGCCGCCGCTCGGCCGCCTTGGCGAGAGCATGCGAGACGGTCGCGATCTCGGCGATGGGGTAGTCGACGGCGCTCACCATCTCTCCGGCGCCGAGACGGCGGGCATCCCGCGCCAGCCGGCGGACCGGCACCGAAATCTGCCGTGTCAGCAGCAATGCCGCCGCGATGCCGAGCCCCAGCATGACGATGCCGCCGAGCGTCAGCGACTGGAGGGCGTTGCGCAGCGGACGGTTGAGCGCCGCCATCGGCGCCCACATGACGATGTTCCACCCGCTCAAATCCGAACCCTGGACCACCGCCTGGTAAACGGTGCCTTCGTGCGTGGCGCTCACCTCGCCGGATACGGCGGGGCCTTTCGAGATGAGGTCGAGAAAGAAGCGCTCGCCAGTCTTGTTGGTGGGGGAAGTCGAGGCGATCACCATGTTCTTTCCGTCCACGACGGCGGCATTCCAGCCGTCGGCGAGCTTGCGCCGCACCAGCGTCGGGCCAAGGCTGGCGGCGTCCCGCGCCATCATCAGAACGCGCGGCGGCCCGTTTTCGGGAAAGACCGGCATGGCGACGACGAACACCCAATCCTTGGCGGTCCAGCCGTAAAAAAGGTCCGATACGACCGGCGTCCGCTTCTCGATGGCGACGGCAGCCGTATCGGGATCGGATGCCTTGGGAAGCGGGGTTCCCAACGGCACCCGGGTATTCATCAGCTGGTCGTAATTCTGGTCGAGCAGGACCAGGTAGGCGCCCGTGCCCGCCAGCGCCCGGTTGGCGCGGTCGTAGAAAGGCGAGAGATCCTCGTCGAAAAGCGCGGGCGTCTTGGAGAGCACCCTGAGCGTCGTCATCATGCCGGTGATCTCGCGATCGACCGCTTCCGACATCGAACCGGCGGCGGCGGCGGTGAGGGTGGTGAGAACCTTCTGCTGCGCGGTGTTGTTGCGCTGGAGCAGGAGCACCGAGAAGGCGATCATCGGGATGATCAGCACGGCGACCATAAGCATCAGGTAGGCCGCGATGGGCTTCGGCCTCGTCATTTTGCCGCCATGCGACTGGCTT
>JBQCFH010000340.1:0-11170 GCA_051959385.1 Rhizobiaceae bacterium
AGCGAGGACGATCTGAAGGCGGCAGACAAGAAGGTGCGCGACATCGTCGCCGACGCGGCCGACTTCGCCCAGAACGATGCGGAGCCGGATGCGTCCGAGCTCTGGACCGACGTAGTGCACTGATCAGGAGAGGGATGCACATGCCGATCGATATTCTGATGCCCGCCCTCTCGCCGACCATGGAGGAGGGCAATCTTGCCAAGTGGGTAAAGAAGGAGGGCGACAAGGTCTCCGCCGGCGACGTCATAGCCGAGATCGAGACCGACAAGGCCACGATGGAGGTCGAAGCCGTCGATGAGGGGACATTGGGCAAGATCCTCGTGCCCGAGGGCACGGAGGGCGTGAAGGTGAACGCCCTGATCGCGGTCCTGTTGCAGGAAGGCGAAAGCGCCGGCGACATCGGCAAGGCGCAGCCCGCGAAACAACCCGCCGCAAAGGAGGCGCCAGACGCCGGCGCGGGCCAGCGTTCGGATGCCAGCGAGGAAGGCTCCAAGGCGGCGCCGCAGGATGCCGGCGAGAAGGCCAAGGTGCCTGCGGCCCCCGAGGCAAAGCCGGCGGCCGATCCCGACATTCCCGCCGGAACCGAGATGGTGCAGACCACCGTGCGCGAGGCGCTGCGCGACGCCATGGCGGAAGAGATGCGCCGCGATCCGGATGTCTTCATCATGGGCGAGGAGGTCGCCGAATACCAGGGCGCATACAAGATCACGCAGGGGCTGCTGCAGGAATTCGGCGCCAAGCGCGTCGTCGATACGCCGATCACCGAACACGGTTTCGCCGGCGTCGGCATCGGCGCGGCGTTCGCCGGGCTGAAGCCGATCGTCGAGTTCATGACCTTCAATTTCGCCATGCAGGCGATTGACCAGATCGTCAATTCGGCGGCGAAGACGCTCTACATGTCCGGCGGCCAGATGGGCGCGCCGATCGTCTTCCGCGGCCCGAACGGCGCCGCCGCGCGCGTCGCCGCGCAGCACAGCCAGGACTACGCCGCCTGGTACAGCCACATCCCCGGCCTGAAGGTGATCCAGCCCTATACCGCGGCGGACGCGAAGGGGCTGCTGAAGGCAGCGATCCGCGATCCGAATCCGGTGATCTTCCTCGAGAACGAGATACTATACGGCCATTCCTTCGACGTGCCGAAGCTCGAGGATTTCGTACTGCCGATCGGCAAGGCGCGCATCCACAAGCCGGGCAAGGACGTCACCATCGTCTCCTTCGGCATCGGCATGACCTATGCCGTCAAGGCCGAGACGGAATTGCGCGAAATGGGCATCGACGCGGAGATCATCGATCTGAGGACCATCCGCCCGATGGACCTCGATACGGTCATCGATTCCGTCAAGAAGACCAACCGTCTCGTTGTCGTGGAGGAAGGCTTCCCGCAAAGTTCGGTCGGCGACTTCATCGCCAACCAGGTGTCGCAGCGCGCCTTCGACTGGCTCGACGCGCCGGTCATCACCATCGCCGGCAAGGACGTGCCGATGCCCTATGCGGCCAATCTGGAGAAGCTCGCGCTGCCGAGCGTGGCCGAGGTCGTCGAGGCGGTGAAGGCCGTCACCTACAAGGCCTGAGGGGAGGACGCCGATATGCCGATCAACATCACCATGCCGGCCCTTTCGCCCACAATGGAGGAGGGGAACCTCGCCAAGTGGCTGGTCAAGGAGGGCGACGAGGTCAAGGCCGGCGATGTCATCGCCGAGATCGAGACCGACAAGGCCACGATGGAAGTCGAGGCCGTCGATGAGGGCAAGGTCGCGAAGATCGTGGTCCCGGCCGGAACCGAAGGCGTGAAGGTCAATGCGCTGATCGCGGTGCTGGCCGGGGAAGGCGAGGACGTCCAGGACGCGGCGAAGGGTGCGGATGCCGGGCCTGCCAAGGCGAAGCCTACGGAAGCGAAATCCGAGGCGAAGCAAGACGGGGCTCCCACCTCCCCCTTGAGGGGAGGTCGCGCCGAAGGCGCGGGTGGGGGTAATGGAAATGTCTCCGCAGCCACCCCCACCCCGGCGCTGCGCGCCGACCCTTCCCTCAAGGGGGAGGGTGACGGCTCCCGCACTTTCGCCTCGCCGCTCGCCCGCCGCATCGCCAAGGATGCCGGCGTCGATGTCATTTCGATCAAGGGCACCGGTCCGCACGGCCGCGTGGTGAAGGCCGATGTCGAGGCCGCGATCGCCGGCGGCGGCGCCAGGGCCGAAGCGCCGGCAGCTTCGCCGGCTGCAGCGGCTCCCGCCGTCAAGCCGATGTCGGACGATGCGGTACTCAAGCTCTTCGAGCCCGGCTCATACGAGCTCGTGCCGCATGACAATATGCGCAAGACGATCGCCCGCCGGCTCGTCGAGGCGAAGACGACCATCCCGCATTTCTACTTGACGGTCGACTGCGAGATCGACGCGCTTCTGGCGCTGCGCGCGCAGATCAACGCTGCCGCTCCGATGAAGAAGACCGAGCACGGCGAGGCGCCGGTCTACAAGCTTTCCGTCAACGACATGATCATCAAGGCGATGGCGATGGCGCTGATGGCGGTCCCCGATGCGAACGCGTCATGGACCGACGCCAACATGGTCAAGCACAAGCATGCCGATGTCGGCGTCGCGGTGTCGATCCCGGGCGGCCTGATCACCCCGATCATAAGGCGGGCCGAGGAGAAGTCGCTGTCGACGATTTCCAACGAGATGAAGGATCTGGCGAGCCGGGCGCGCAGCCGCAAGCTCAAGCCGGAGGAATACCAGGGCGGCACCACCGCCGTCTCCAATCTCGGCATGTTCGGCGTCAAGGACTTCGCCGCGGTGATCAATCCGCCGCACGCGACGATCCTGGCGGTCGGCGCCGGCGAGGAGAGGGCGGTGGTGAGGAAGGGCGAGGTTGTCGTCGCCAACGTCATGTCGGTGACGCTTTCGACCGATCACCGCGCGGTCGACGGCGCGCTCGGCGCCGAACTGCTTCAGGCCTTCAAGAAGTACATCGAGAACCCGATGAGCATGTTGGTCTGATGGCAGCGCTCTCCGCTGCGACCCCCACCCCCAGCCCCTCCCCGCAAGGGGGAGGGGAGCCTGCGCGGACTCCCTTATGAAAACCATCCTCTGCTACGGCGATTCGCTCACCTGGGGCTTCAATGCGGACGGCCGCGTGCGCCACGCCTACGATGACCGCTGGCCGAGCGTGCTGCAGGCCGGTCTCGGATCGGCGGCGCGGGTGATTCCTGAGGGGCTGAACGGCCGCACGACGATCTTCAACGATCATGCCGCCGGCGCCGACCGCAATGGCGAGCGCATCCTGCCGACGATCCTGACGACGCATGCGCCGATCGATCTCATCATCATCATGCTCGGCTCGAACGATATGAAGCCGTGGCTCGGCGGCCATGCGATCGCGGCCAAGCAAGGCATGCAGCGGCTGGTCGATATCATCCGCGGCCACGACTATCCGACGGACGAGGGCGTGCCGGATATATTGATCGTAGCGCCGCCTGCCCTCTGCGAGACGGCAAACCCCGACTATGGCGCGATATTCGGCCAAAGCATCGCCCAGTCCAAAATGTTGGGCACAATGTATGCCGATCTCGCCGACGAGATCGGCTGCGGCTTCTTCGATGCTTCGTCGGTGGCGAAGACGACGCCGCTCGATGGCGTTCATCTGGACGCCGCAAACACGCGCGCCATCGGGCGCGGCCTCGAGCCTATCGTGCGCATGATGCTCGGCCTTTGAAGAAGGAGACTGGAAGTGGCGGAAAGCTACGACGTCATCATCATCGGTTCGGGGCCGGGCGGCTATGTGACGGCGATCCGTTCCGCGCAGCTCGGGCTCAAGACCGCGATCGTGGAGCGTGAGCACCTTGGCGGCATCTGCCTCAACTGGGGCTGCATCCCGACCAAGGCGCTGCTGCGCTCGGCCGAGATCATGCACTATGCCGACCATCTGAAGAATTACGGCCTGAAGCTCGACGGCAAGGTCACGCCCGATACGAAGGCGGTGGTGGACCGCTCGCGCGCGGTTTCGCAGCGGCTGAACAACGGCGTCGGCTTCCTGATGAAGAAGAATAAGATCGACGTCATCTGGGGCGAGGCGAAGCTGTCCAAGGCGCCGAACGGCGGGCAACCCGGCGAGATCGTGGTTTCGGCTACGAAGAAGAAGCCGATGCAGCCGCAGCCGCCGCTGCCGAAGGGCACGAAGGGCGAGGGCACCTACTCGGCCAAGCACATCATCATCGCCACCGGCGCGCGGCCGCGCGTGCTGCCCGGCATCGAGCCGGACGGCAAGCTGATCTGGACCTATTTCGAGGCCATGGTGCCGCCGGAAATGCCGAAATCGCTGATCGTCATGGGCTCCGGCGCCATCGGCATCGAATTCGCCTCCTTCTACCGTACGATGGGCGCGGACGTGACCGTGGTAGAGCTTCTGCCGCAGGTCATGCCGGTCGAGGATGCCGAGATCGCGGCCTTCGCCAAGAAGCAGTTCGAGAAGCAGGGATTGAAGATCCTGCTCGACGCCAAGGTGACGAAGGTCGAGAAGGGCGCCAATTCCGTGACGGCGCATGTCGAGCAGAAGAGCGGCAAGGTCGAGAAGATCACGGCGGATCGGCTGATCTCCGCCGTCGGGGTGCAGGGCAACATCGAGAACCTCGGACTGGAGGAGCTCGGCGTCAAAACCGAGCGCGGCACGATCGTCATCGACGGCTACGGCCGCACGAACGTGCCCGGCATCTACGCCATCGGCGATGTCGCCGGCCCGCCGATGCTGGCGCACAAGGCCGAGCATGAGGGCGTCATCTGTGTCGAGAAGATCGCCGGCGTGCCGGGCGTCCACCCCATGGACAAGCGGATGATCCCCGGCTGCACCTATTGCAACCCGCAGGTCGCGTCCGTCGGCCTGACGGAAGCCAAGGCCAAGGAGCAGGGCTACGACATCCGCGTCGGCCATTTCCCCTTCGTCGGCAACGGCAAGGCCATCGCGCTCGGCGAAGACCAGGGCATGGTCAAGACGATCTTCGACAGGAAGACGGGGCAATTGCTTGGCGCGCACATGGTCGGAGCCGAGGTCACCGAACTCATCCAGGGCTTCGTCATCGCCATGAATCTGGAGACGACCGAGGAAGAGCTGATGCACTCGGTCTTCCCGCATCCGACGCTGTCGGAAATGATGCACGAGAGCGTGCTCGATGCCTATGGGCGCGTCATCCATGTTTGACGCCCGGCCCGGCTCGGCGAATACTCGCACCGTTGTGCCCGAATCACTGTCGTGGAAGGAGACAGGAAATGGACGTAAACGGTGTAGGGTGGATAACCGCAATCGTCATCGGCGGCATCGCGGGATGGGCCGCGGAACAGTTCATGAAGAGCAATATGGGGCTCTTGATGAACATCATTCTGGGCATTGTGGGCGCGGTGATCCTCAACGCAATACTGGCTGCATTCAATCTCGGGTTCCAGGGCTGGGTCGCCTATCTCATCATCGGCTTCATCGGCGCGTGCATCCTGATTGCCATCGGCCGGATGCTGAAGCGCTAGGCGCGGCAACAAACAGCAGGCCGCCCGACGGGCGGCCTGCACCTGCCGGCGGTCATGCCTATATTCGGAAGGGTTCTCGGAAAGAGATCGTCTCCGCCGCAACCGGACAGGACAGGTAAATGGTAACCGTACTGGACAGAGTCTCCGTCCCGCCGCGTCCGCGGCATCCTGAGAAGGCGCACCGGCCCGACCAGGAAGTGTTGCGCAAGCCGGACTGGATCCGCGTCAAGGCGCCGACCTCGCGCGGGTATCTGGAGACGCGCGAGATCGTCAAGTCGAACCGGCTGGTGACGGTCTGCGAGGAAGCGGGCTGCCCCAATATCGGCGAATGCTGGGACAAGAAGCACGCCACCTTCATGGTCATGGGCGAGATCTGCACGCGCGCCTGCGCCTTCTGCAATGTCGCCACCGGTCTGCCGACCGCGCTCGATCCGGAAGAGCCGGCCAATGTGGCGAAGGCCGTCGGTCAGATGGGGCTCAGCCACGTCGTCGTCACCTCGGTCGACCGCGACGACCTGCCGGACGGCGGCGCACGCCATTTCGCCGAGGTGATCCACGCCATCCGCGAGCGCTCGCCGGCGACGACCATCGAGGTGCTGACGCCGGATTTCCTGCGCAAGCAAGGCGCGCTCGAGATCGTCGTCGAGGCGAAGCCCGACGTCTTCAACCACAATCTCGAAACGGTGCCGTCGAACTACCTGACAGTGCGTCCCGGCGCGCGCTATTTCCATTCGATCCGGCTCCTGCAGCGGGTCAAGGAGCTCGATCCCACCATGTTCACCAAGTCCGGCATCATGGTCGGGCTCGGCGAGGAACGGAACGAGGTGCTGCAGCTGATGGACGATCTCCGGACGGCCAACGTCGATTTCCTGACGATCGGGCAGTATCTGCAGCCCTCAAAGAAGCACCACCCGGTCAAAAAATTCGTCACGCCGGAGGAGTTCAAATCCTACGAGACGATCGCCTACACGAAGGGGTTCCTGCTCGTTTCGGCGAGCCCGCTGACGCGCTCCTCCCACCACGCCGGGGAGGATTTCGCCAGGCTGAAGGCCGCACGCGAGCTTTCGTCGAAGAAGCCGGCCTGAGCCCCGGATCATGCCCAAATTCGAAACGACGCGGCATGTCCCACATGCGCCGGATAAGATGTTCGATCTTGTCGCGGATGTGGAGAAATATCCCGAGTTCCTGCCTATGTGCACCGGGCTGACGGTGCGGAGCCGCAAGGAAAAGGACGGCATCGCCGTGCTCGTCGCCGACATGTCGGTCGGGTACAAGGCGATCCGGGAGACCTTCACCAGCCAGGTGGTGCTGAAGCGGGCGGAAAACCTTATCGAGGTCAAATATCTCGACGGACCGTTCCGCTACATGCAGAACCTCTGGCGTTTCGACGATGACGGCAGCGGCGGCTGCATCATCCATTTCTTCATCGAATACGAATTCAAGAGCCGGCTGCTCGGCGCGATGATGGGCGCAATGTTCGACCGCGCTTTCCGCATGTTCGCCGGCGCGTTCGAAAAGCGCGCCAACGAGATCTACGGACGGCAATAGCGGTCTTGCTCATCAACCCACCCGCCTCGCTATGCGAGGCACCCTCTCCTGGAAAGGCAGGGAAAAGCGGCTGCCGAGCCGTTCCTTCCCCTTCGAGGAAAGGTTGCCCCGAGGGGTCCGGCATTTTGCCGGCCCGAGGACAGGCTCCCGGCCGGAGGGGGTAAATCGCCTTCGGGGCAGACAATCAAAAAACGCTGGCACTACTCCAGCGCCGCCAGCGTCATTTCGAGCGCGTGGCGGACCGTTTCGTGCTGGACGAATTCGCGGCCCTTGTTCTCGAAGATGCGGTGCTCGGCATGAGGCGGGCGGCCGCTGACGGCGAGGCCGAACCAGACCAGCCCGACCGGCTTCTCCTCCGACCCCCCGTCCGGTCCGGCAATGCCGGTGACGGCGATGGCGACGCCCGCATGCGAATGGCGAAGCGCCCCGGCCGCCATTTCAAGCGCCGTCTCGCGCGAGACGGCGCCGTATTTTTCGAGCGTCTCCGGCGAGACGCCGAGCATCTCGATCTTGGCGTCATTGGAATAGGTGACGAAGCCGCGATCGACATAGGAGGACGCGCCCGGGATCTGCGTCATCTGAGCGACGATCAACCCGCCCGTGCAGGATTCGGCCGTTGTCACCAGGCACTTGCGGTCCTTGCAGGCTGTGAGCACGCGCTCCGTCAGCGGCTTCAGATCGTCGGCGTCCATTACGCAAGCCCTCCGGGATAGACGACGCTCGCCGTGGCGATCGCGGCGATTCCCTCGCCGCGGCCGACGAAGCCGAGCCTTTCGTTCGTCGTCGCCTTGACCGATATCCGGCCGCTGTCGATGCCGAGCATTCCGGCGATGGCCGCCACCATGCGCTCGCGATGTGGGCCGATTTTCGGCACCTCGCAGATGAGGGTTATGTCCGCATTGGCGATGCGGCCGCCCTTCGCCCGGACAACTCCCGCCGCATGTTCGACGAAGAGATGCGATGCGGCGCCCTTCCATCGCGGATCGGAAGGCGGAAAATGCGTGCCGATGTCGCCGGCGCCGCACGTCGCGAGGAGCGCGTCCGTCAGCGCATGCAGGCCCACATCGGCATCCGAGTGACCCAAGAGGCTCTTGTCGTGGGGAATAGCGACGCCGCAAAGCGTTACGTGATCGCCGGGCACAAAGGCATGGACGTCGTAGCCGTTGCCGGTGCGCACGTCCGGAAATGCCGCTTCCCGTCGCGACAGGCGCTCATCGGCCATGACGATGTCCCGTGCCCAGGTCAGCTTCAGATTGTCGGGTGAACCGGCGACCATATCCACCCTTATCCCCGCCCATTCGGCGATCGCGGCGTCGTCGGTGAAGTCGCTGCTGCCGCTCGCGGCCGCCTGTTCATGCGCATCGAGGATCCGCTTGAACGGAAAGCCCTGCGGGGTCTGCGCCGCGAACAGCCCGGCGCGATCGACCGTTCCGCCGACCCGCGCGCCGGGTCCGCTCCGCTTCAGCGTGTCGGAGACGGCGAGCGCGGGAAGCGCGCCGACGCCATCCGCCGCCTTTTCGATGACGCGAGCAATGAGGTCCTGGTCCACGAAGGGCCTGACCGCGTCGTGGATGAGGACGATGTCGGGATCGAAAGGCTTCAGCGCGCGCAGTGCGAACAGCGTCGAAGCCTGTCGGGTGGCCCCGCCCGGCACCGCGACCACGTGATGCGGAAGCTCGCCGGAGGCTTCGGCAAAAAGAGCAGCATCGTCCGGATGGATGGCGACGGCGATGGCGGCGACTTCCGGATGGCCGAGAAAGGGCTCCAGCGAGCGCGCGATCACCGGCCGGCCGCCGATCCTCCGGTATTGCTTCGGCCCTTCGGCCACGCCCGCGCGCTCGCCGCGGCCTGCCGCGACGAGGACCACCGCAATACGACGTTTGCCACCGGTCCGCTTCATGGGCATGAGCACTATCCGTCAACCGGCATAAAGACCAGCGCAAAACAGCCTCGAATGCGCGGGCGAATCCTGTTGCCCGCGAGCTCAATTCTGTCTAGGAAATAGGCAATGGAAAAAGATGCGCTGAATTTAGGCGCGATGGCCGCCAGACTGGCGGCGCCTCTCGCTCTCGGCAATGTACGTCTCCGCAATCGCGTCTTCCTTGCGCCGCTCTCCGGCATCACCGACGCGCCGTTCCGCGAGCGCGCCTTCGCCCATGGGGCCGGCATGGTCGTATCGGAAATGGTGGCCAGCGGCGAGCTTGCCAGGGGTCGCGACAAGTCGGCCCTGCGCGTAAGGAATGCCGGCTTTTTCCCGCATGTGGTGCAGCTTGCCGGGCGGGAGGCGCACTGGATGGCCGAGGGCGCTCGCATCGCGGTAGGCGAGGGCGCCGATATCGTCGACATCAACATGGGCTGCCCGGCCAAGAAGGTGACCGGCGGCTATTCCGGCTCGGCGCTGATGCGCGATCTTGACCATGCGCTCTCGCTGATCGAAGCGGTCGTCGCGGCGGTCGAGGTTCCGGTCACGCTGAAGACGCGCCTCGGATGGGACGAGCAGGCGCTGAACGCGCCGATCCTGGCGCGGCGGGCCGAAGCGGCGGGCATCTCGATGATCACCATCCCCGGCCGCACGCGCTGCCAGTTCTATACCGGCTAAGCCGATTGGCGAGCCATCCGCCGAGTCAAGGAAGCCGTCAGCATTCCTGTCGTCGCCAACGGCGATATCATATCGGTCGCGGACGCGGCGCGCGCGCTCGAATGTTCCGGCGCCGATGCGGTGATGGTCGGCCGGGCGAATTGCGGCGCGCCGTGGACGGCCGCCTCCATAGCCGAAGCCTGCGGCGGCGAGCCCGCTCAGGACGTTCCCGACAGCCGCGCCGCCCTCATCGGCTATATCGCCGGACATTACGAGGCGATGCTTCTCCTCTATGGCGTCGAGAGCGGGCTGCGCCAGGCGCGGAAGCACCTCGGCTGGTATCTCGACCGCCACGCGCCGGAAGTGGACGCAGGCCTGCGCGGCAGCATATTGACCGCCACGGACCCGGCTCTCGTCATCCGCCTCCTGCACGACGCCTTCGAGAACGAAGATTACGTTCCAGGGAAGATGGCTGCATGAGCACCGTTCCGGCGCGCGGCCTGCCATCCGTCGACCCGGCCAAGATCGTGCTCGATACGATCCGGCATCCCGTCATCATGGTCGGGCCGGATAATTTCATCACCTTCGCCAATGCCGATGCGGAGGATTTCTTCCGGGCAAGCGCCGTCTTCCTGGCCCGGCACAGGCTGGCGAGCTTCGTGCCCTTCGGCAGTCCGCTGCTTACTCTTGTCGAGCAGGTGCGGGAACGGCTGGCGCCGGTCAACGAGTATCGGGTCGACATTTCCTCCCCCCGTCTCGGCGCGGAGAAGGTAGTCGACATCTACGTCGCCCCGGTGCCGGAAATCCCCGGCGCGGTGGTCGTCATGCTGCAGGAACGCTCGATGGCGGACAAGATCGACCGCCAGATGACACATCGCGGGGCGGCGCGCTCGGTGACGGGGCTGGCGGCCATGCTGGCGCACGAGATCAAGAACCCGCTCTCCGGCATCCGCGGCGCCGCGCAGCTCCTGGAAAGCGTCGTCTCCGGCGATGACCGCGCACTGACCAGACTGATCACGGACGAGACCGATCGCATCGTCTCGCTGGTGGACCGGATGGAGGTCTTCTCGGACGAACGGCCAATCGAGCGTTCCGCCGTGAACATCCATGTCGTGCTCGATCACGTGAAGGCGATCGCCAGGAACGGCTTCGGCCGCCACATCCGCATCGTCGAGGACTACGATCCGTCGCTCCCGCCCGTCTTCGGCAATCGCGGCCAGCTCGTGCAGGTCTTCCTCAATCTGGTGAAGAACGCCGCCGAGGCGATCGGCCGCGAGGAGGGCGGCGAGATCGTTCTTTCGACCGCGTTTCGGCCCGGCATCCGGCTCTCCGTCCCCGGAACGCAGGACCGCGTGTCGCTGCCGCTGGAGTTCTGCGTCCGCGACAACGGCGCCGGCGTTCCGGAAGACATATTGCCGATCCTGTTCGATCCCTTCATCACCACCAAGCCGAATGGTTCGGGTCTCGGGCTCGCGCTCGTCGCCAAGATCGTCGGCGAGCATGGCGGCGTCATCGAATGCGAATCCTCGCCGCGCGGCACGAT
>JBQCFH010000341.1:0-4316 GCA_051959385.1 Rhizobiaceae bacterium
CTCGAAAAGCGCGCTTTCGTGCGCGACAATCTCGACCACCTGCGCAGGATGCTGATCTTCGAGCCGCGCGGCCATCACGACATGTATGGCGCGCTCTTGGTCGAGCCGGACCTGCCCGGCGCCGATCTGGCCGTGCTCTTCATGCATAATGAGGGCTACTCGACCATGTGCGGCCACGCCATCATCGCGCTCGGGCGCTATGCGGTGGACCAGCGCCTGGTCGACGCGAAGGAGCCGCTCACGCAGGTCAATATCGAATGCCCCTGCGGCATGGTCGTGGCTTCGGTCGAGGTCGCAGACGGAAAGGCCGGCGCGGTCTCTTTCGAAAGCGTGCCCGCTTTCCTCTTCGCGGCCGGAAAGTCCGTGGTGCTGCCGGACTATGGCCGCATCCATTTCGACGTCGCCTATGGCGGCGCCTTCTATGCGCTGGCGGACTGCCGCCAGTTCGGCCTCCGCTTCGGCCGTCATCCCGTCGCCGCCTTCGTCAAGGCCGCGACGGCGCTGACCGAGAAGCTCAAGGCGGAATTGCCGCTCTCCCACCCCGAACACGAGGATCTGGCCTTTCTCTACGGCACCATCCTGACGGACGGGATGGAGAGCGAACCCGGCAGGCCGACCCGCAATATCTGCGTCTTCGCCGATGCCGAGGTGGACCGATCGCCGACCGGCTCGGGCGTGACGGCAAGGCTTGCCGCGATGCATGCGAAGAGGCAGATCGGCGTCGGAGAGAGCCGCACTTTCGAGAGCATCGTCGGCTCGCGCTTCGAAGGCTCGGTCGCCCGCACCACGACGGCCGGCCCGCACGCAGCCATCGTCGCGCGCGTTTCCGGCCGGGCGTATTATTCCGGCCGGGCCGAGTTCACGCTGGAGGAAGACGACGTGCTCGGCCGCGGCTTCCTGGTCAGATAGCGGTCAGCGGATCGGCGACAGGAACCGCCGCTTGGCGCAGGTCAGGCCGGGATCCTTCTTGCAATCATAGAACGACCAGGTGATCAGTTCCGCCTTGCCCTGCAGGTTCTCCACCGGCACGAAGCCGAGTTCGGGAAAGCGGCTGTCGGCCGAATCGTCCCGGTTGTCGCCCATCATGAAAAGCCGGTTCGGCGGCACCGTCACCTCCGCCATATTGTCCGCGATGCCCTCGTCGCTGCGCTCGATGATCGTATGCGTCGATCCGCCGGGAATCGTTTCCTCGTAGCGCGTAACGGTCACCGGAAAGCCGGCAGGGCCGCGGTAGGTGTAGTGCCCGGTTTCGCGGCGCGGCGCCACCGCGCCGTTGACCACCAGCCGCCCGTCGGACATGGCGATGCGGTCGCCGGGCAGGGCGATGACGCGCTTGATATAGGTCTCGCCGGTCTTCGGATTGGTGAAGACGGCGATGTCGCCGCGCTTCGGCAGGTGCGAGAAGATGCGTCCGTCCTTGGTCGGGAAATCGAAGCCCAAATCGACCGGCAGCGAATAGCGGCTCCAGCCATAGGCCCATTTCTCGACGACGAGCCTGTCGCCGATCTGAAGCGTGGGCACCATGCTTTCGGAAGGAATGAAGTTCGACCCGAACGCCACCGTCTTCATGACGAGCATGATAGCGAAGGTGGAAAGGATGAAGCGGAGCCACTCGGGCAGATAGTTCAGGACGCGCATTGCGATATTCCTCGAGGGAGGGCGACACAATCGGCCCATTGCGGCCGTTTCATGAAGGCTCCTCGAGTTTCAGCGCCATCCGTTTGGCCTGAAGGAAAGCGCGCACCGAGGGATCGGGCTCGAGGCCGATGGCGCGGTCATAGGCGGCCGCAGCTTCAGACTGACGTCCGGCGCGGACGAGAAGTTCCGCGCGCGCGGCCCAATAGGGCTGATAGCCGGCGAGGCGGGGATCGCCGGCGAGTTCGTCGAGCGCCATAAGCGCATCATCGGCATGGCCCGCCTGGGCGAGCGCCACGGCGCGATTGACGGCGATGACCGGCGAGGGGACCATGGCGGCAAGGACACCGTAGAGATCGACGATGGCCCGCCAGTCGGCCTGTCCCGTGCTGCGTCGGACCACATGCGCCGACTGTATGGCGGCCTCGATCTGGTAGCGTCCCGGTCTCCCCATGGCCGAGGCCTGGAGCAGCAGATCCTCCGCTTCCGCGATCATGTGCGGTTCCCATTTCGTCACGTCCTGCTCGGCAAGTGGAACGTAGCCGCCATTTGCGTCGCGGCGGGCCGCCCGGCGCGCTTCGCAGAAGAGCATCAGCGAGACGAGCCCGAGCGCTTCCGGCTCGCCGGGCATGAGCGAAACGACGAGCCGTCCGAGCCAGATCGCCTCGCCGGCAAGCTCGCGGCGTCTCGTCTCGGTGCCGGCCGGATCGGTCCAGCCTTCGGCGAAGGCGGCGTAGATCGCCGCCAGCACGGCATCCAGCCGCCCGGGAAGTTCGGGAAGGTCGGGAATACGGAAGGGAATTCCGGTCTCGCGGATGCGCGCCTTTGCCCGCACCAGCCGCTGCCCCATGGTCGAGGGCGAGACGAGGAAAGCCGAGGCGATCCGTGCCGCGTCGAAGCCGAGGATGGTCTGCAGGATGAGCGGCGCGCGAACAGCCGGATCGATCGCCGGATGCGCGCAGGCAAACATCAGCCGCAGTCGCTCGTCCGGTATGCCGCCTTCCTCGACCGCTTCGCCTGTCTCCTCCGCGATCAGTCTGAGATGCGGGTCCGCGTTGGTCCTTGTGTTCTGTCTGCGCACGCCGTCGATCGCCTTGCGGCGGGCCGCCGCCAGGAGCCAGGCCTCCGGATTGTCAGGAACGCCGGCGACCGGCCAATGCGCGAGCGCGGAGGCGAAAGCTTCGGCGAGCGCGTCTTCCGCCGCGGCGACATCGCGGGTGCGGGCCGAAAGAAAGGCGACGAGCTTGCCGTAGCTGCGGCGGGCGGCGCCTTCCGCCGCCGCCCGCGCATCATCGCCGGCGTCGCGCATTGTCGTCAGGCGGTCATCTCCCAGAGCGGCCGCACCTCGACCGTTCCGTGCCCGCTCGCGGGACAGCGCGCTGCCCAGGAAAGCGCGGCATCCATGTCGGGCGCCTCGATCATATAGTAGCCGCCCAGCTGCTCCTTGGTGTCGGCATAGGGCCCGTCGATCACCTGCTGCTTGCCGTCCCGAACGCGCACCGATGTTGCCATCTGGCTCGGCCGCAGGCGGTCGCCGCCGAGCCAGATACCGGCCTTTTTCATGGCCTCGGTATAGGCCGCGTAGGCGGCCGACATCTTGGTGCGCGCCGGATCGTCGGCGGCCGCCATTCCGCTCTCGTCGGTATAGATCATCAGCATGTATTTCATCGTCGCCTCCATCCTTATCACGGCCCGCCATGTCGCGGACCAGACCGATGACGTGTGGTTCGTCCGGATTTCGACAGGACGGCTGGATTTTGCGCATTTCCCGGAAGGGCGCGCAAGCCGCGATCGGGATCGGATGCGCTTTTGGCTGCCGTCATATAGGCGTAGCCCTCACACCGCTAGCGGACGGGTGCGGGAGCGGCAAATAGAGCGAGCGCGGCGTTGACGATTGGCGGTGCCGTTTTCACGTCGTCATCCTAGGGCGGAGCCGAGCGCAGCAAGGCGTAGACCCTAGGATCCAGGCCTGAAAAAGAGCGGCAGTGCGGTTAGGGTGCAGAACGGATGCCGGTTCTGCAATGCGGACGGCCGGCCGCAACACTCCGGCCTGGATCCTCGGGTCGCGCTCCGCTTCGCTACGCTTGCCCGAGGATGACGAAGCCAAGGGGTCCGGCCCCGCCAATCGGCAGCGTCGCGCCTCCGACGAGGCCGGCCAATTCGTGGACAGATTTGCGCCGCCCGCGCCTCCGAACCCTTGGCCTTCCGGCCTTTCCGCATTTTCTTTTCCCGTTCCTATGCACGGTCTCTTCATACCGGCGATAATCCCCCTGCAGCTTGTCGGGCGGGAACGGGGGTGCGCGACCGGCCTCCTACGGCAAGTGTGGCGCCGGAGATAACCCCGAGCGGTGGGCGGGCATCTCCGGCCCGGACCGGACCTGTGTGCTCGCGTCCCTTCAAAAGACCGAAGGGCAATGGGCCGGGAAAAGGCGAGGGTAAGACGCCGCGGGGCGCGGGAACAACCGTGCCACGTTAGCAATAGTTGAGAGGCTCGGCCCGTGCCCCGCTTCCCAATCCTCATCCTGAGCTTGTCGAAGGGTCAATAGATGGGGTAATCGGCCTTGCCGGTTGCCCATGGAGGCATTGGGTGCTGCGCTTCAGGCGATGGAGAAACGAGGTCCACGCTGGGTGGCCTCAAGCATCGAAGGAGAAGCGCAGCATGGAATACTTTGCCGGATTGG
>JBQCFH010000342.1:0-2171 GCA_051959385.1 Rhizobiaceae bacterium
TCGGATATCGGTGCCACCACCGAATTCGGCGGACTCTCGCGCTGGGACAAGGGAGGCAAACTCTACGTGACCTCCTACTCGTCCACGAGCGGGCAGCAGATCGGCCTTGCTGGACGCGACGACATCAAGCGGCCGGAAGACCTGATCGGCAGGACCGTTGCCTATCCACGCGCCAGCGGCGGACATCTCTACTTCATGCGCTATGTGAAGAAATACAATCTGCCGGTGGACAAGATCAAAGTGAAGTTCCTGCAGGCCCCGGAGATGGTGGCCGCGCTCGAACGCCGCGACATAGACGCCTTCTTTCTGTGGGAGCCGTGGCTCGACAAGGCGGCGCAGCTCGTGCAAGGGGCGCGTGTGTTGGCGCGATCGGGCGATGACGGCGTTTTCATTCTCACGTCCTACGACTACTACTCTCAGGGCCTGATCGACGACCACCCGCGTGCCGCTGCGGCGACGCAAGCGCTCATAGAAGCGACGGATTTCTGTAACACCAACGCGGCCGAGGCGGCCAAGGTCGCCGGCAAGGCGTTCCGGATTCCGGAAGCCGACATGAAGGTCTATATGAGCCGCATGAAGTACCGCGTCGAGATGCCCAGAGACGTGGTGCTCGGCAACTTCCGTGGCGCTGCCGAGGTCGCGCTGGGCGAGGGCATCATCAAGAAGATGCCGGACTGGAACGACTTCGTGCGTCCGCAACTCATGAAGGAGGTTGCGCCGGATCGGGCCGTCGGCTGGTAGGCGTCTCGCGCCCGGCGGCGAACCCGGAGGCAATGGAGCGCGGCGCGCAGTGGCAGAAGAATTCCTTGTGGCGCGCGACGTCAGCTACCGCTACGCGGCTCGCCGGGGCGTGGAAGCGGTGTCAGTATTGCAGCGCTTTTCCGTGAGCCTCACGGAGGGAGAGTTTTTCTGTCTGCTCGGGCCGAGCGGCTGCGGGAAAACCACCGTGCTCAACCTGATGGCGGGTTTCCTGGAGCCGGTCAGCGGCGTGCTCACCCTCGCCGGACGGCCGATTCGGGGGCCGGGAATCGATCGCACGGTGGTGTTTCAGGGCGATGACGCGCTTTTCAACTGGCTGCGCACCATCGACAACGTCGCGTTTGGGCTGCGGATGCAGGGCATGTCCAAAGAGCGCCGGCATGTCGTCGCCGGCGAGTACCTTCGTCTCGTGCATCTCGATGGCCAGGAGAACAAGTATCCCGGCGAATTGTCCGGTGGCATGAAGCAACGGGTGCAGATTGCCCGCGTGCTTGCGAGCGACCCCAAGGTGCTGCTGATGGACGAGCCTTTCGGCGCGCTCGATGCTCAGACCCGGGGACGGATGCAGAGCGAGCTTGTGGACATCTGGCACAAGACCGGCAAAACGATCGTGTTCATTACCCACGATATCACCGAGGCAGTCCTGCTGGCGGATCGCATCGGCGTCATGACCAAGGGGCCGGAGTCGCGGCTCGATGCAATTATCCCAGTCAACCTGCCGCGGCCGCGCCGGCGCAGCAGTCCCGGCTTCGGCGAGATGTGGGAACGCATCGACGCGCTGATCGAGAACGAAGAGGCTTGACCATGACCGAGCTCAGCCCGGCAAGAGACGCCACGCCCGCTGACGCTATGGCGTCGGCGTCGCGCGTGCCGCTCGGCTGGATCAAGCGCGATCATCTCATTTATGGCGCTTCCATCATCGGGTTAATTGTGCTGTGGCACTTAATCGCCACAACGTTCTTCAAGCCGCAGTTCTTTCCACCGCCACTCCTGGTGCTGTCGACCGGACGTGAGATGCTGGAAAGCGGCGAACTGATGGAGCACGTCAGCATTAGCCTGCAACGCATCCTCTCGGGATTCCTGATCGGCAGCGCGATCGCTGCTCCAGCCGGTTTGCTGATGGGCTCAATTCCGATCGTCCGCGCGATCTTCGACCCCTATGTGCAGTTCTTTCGTTTCGTGCCCTCGCTGGCATGGCTGACGCCGGTGGTCATCTGGTTCGGCATCGGAGAAACGTCGAAAGTTCTAATCATCATCTATACGACGATCTTCATCGTGCTGATCAACACCATGGTCGGGGTCTCGCATATCGCCCCGAACAAGCTGCGCGCCGCGGCCTGCCTTGGCGCCACTCCCCTCAAGGCATTCATTTTTGTGACGCTGCCGGCGACGCTGCCGTTCATCCTGACCGG
>JBQCFH010000343.1:0-3203 GCA_051959385.1 Rhizobiaceae bacterium
TCGTCAGACATCTGCTATCTCCTCCCTGATATGACCAAGCCCTAGCACGGAAAGAGCGGCCCGTGTACTTGGCCGTTTTAGGTACACTGTGCGCATGATCGCGCCTCCGAGGCTCGCCTCGAGAGACCGATAGCGCGCCGGCGTCCGCAGCAGCCAATCGGCAATGCTCTTGCCTTTTAGGCTCCTCTCGGCTTGAGGCCGACCGTGGCGTCGTGGCCATCCTTTGCGCCCTTGGAATCGCTTGTATTGCCGTTGGCGCTTCCGGGATCGACTCCACCCGTGCCCCAGTCGTTGTTGCCGTGCAGGTTACCGTCACCGCCGCCACCCGCACCCTCACCGCCTGAGGAGGCGACAGCGCTCGAATTCATGCTGGTTACCAGGAGCATGCCGATGGCGGGCGGCGTCACGGCCGCGAAACGCCCGGCCTTCACAAGGAACTCTCTGCGGTCCCTGTCGGGAGAACGATCCGGATGAGGAGCAGACCGGCCTGTTTCGTGAGACATCTGCCA
The DNA here is from genome assembly GCA_051959385.1 of Rhizobiaceae bacterium. Lineage (GTDB taxonomy): Bacteria > Pseudomonadota > Alphaproteobacteria > Rhizobiales > Rhizobiaceae > Mesorhizobium_L. The sequence continues at coordinate 510 of JBQCFH010000343.1, forward strand.
TCTCCTCGTGATTTGAACCAAATCCTAGCACGCAAGGATCGACCCCGGGCACTTGGCCGTTTGAGGTACTGTGCGCATCGTGGCGTCTCGGAGGTCTCGGGAGACCGACATCGCGCCGGCATCCGCGACAGCCAGAAGGCGGCAATCCCCTTGCCTTTTAGCCTCTCCTCCGCTTGATACGCCCGCATGAATCCTTTCGTCATCGCAATCGACGGGCCGGCCGCTTCCGGCAAGGGCACCATGGCCCGCAGGCTGGCCGAGGCCTACGGCTTCGCGCATCTCGACACCGGGCTCACCTACCGGGCCGTCGCCAAGGCGCTCATCGACGAAGGCCTGCCGCTCGACGACGAGGCGCTCGCCGAACGATATGCGCGACGGGTCGATCTCGCCGCGCTCGACCGCGAAGCGCTTTCCACGCACGCAGTCGGGGAGGCGGCTTCGAAAGTGGCCATCATGCCGGCGGTCAGGCGGGCGCTGGTGGAGAAGCAGCGCGAATTTTCGCTGACCCCGCCCGGAGCGGTGCTCGACGGCCGCGACATCGGCACGGTCGTCTGCCCGGACGCGCAGGTGAAGCTCTACGTCACGGCGAGCGCCGAGGTCCGCGCGGCGCGGCGGACGGACGAGATCGTCGCCCGTGGCGGCAAGGCCGATGCGGCCGCGATATTGGAGGATATCCGCCGGCGCGACGCCCGCGACATGGGCCGGACGGATTCGCCGCTTAAGCCGGCAGCCGACGCGCACTTGCTCGATACGAGCGAAATGGATATAGAGACCGCGTTCCTGGCGGCGAAGGCCTATGTAGACGAGGCCTTGGCCAAACGGGACGGCGGTTGAACGGCTGGCGGCGCGTCCTTACTTTCGGATGCGGTCCGCCTTGTCGTTTTGGACCGTCAAACCTGCTTCCTCTGTTCCACATGCGCCGAAGATGCCTCTTCGAAAATATCCGATGAGGCATCGGCCCGGACGGGCCGGAACGGCGGGAAGCCAACGCAACACGAACCATCGGCGCCGCCCCCGCCTGTAAATCGGCCGTCTGACGCGGCCACGCCATTGCAAAAGGCCGATTTATTGGCGGGGCTTTTCAGGAGAACACATGTCAGTTGCAAACCCGACCCGCGACGATTTCGCGAGCATGCTCGAAGATTCCTTTTCCGAAGGTCACTCCGGGGAAGGCCAGGTCGTCAAGGGCACCATCACGGCCATCGAAAAGGACATGGCCATCATCGACGTCGGCCTCAAGGTCGAGGGCCGCGTCCCGCTGAAGGAATTCGGCGTCAAGGGCAAGGACGGCGAGCTGAAGCCCGGCGACACCGTGGAAGTCTATGTCGAGCGGATCGAGAACGCGCTCGGCGAGGCGATGCTTTCCCGCGAGAAGGCGCGGCGCGAGGAGAGCTGGGTCCGGCTCGAAGAGAAGTTCAACAAGGGCGAGCGCGTCGAAGGCATCATCTTCAACCAGGTCAAGGGCGGCTTCACCGTCGATCTCGACGGGGCCGTGGCCTTCCTGCCGCGCAGCCAGGTCGACATCCGTCCGATCCGCGACGTCACCCCGCTCATGCACAACCCGCAGCCCTTCGAGATCCTCAAGATGGATCGCCGCCGCGGCAACATCGTCGTGTCGCGCCGCACCGTGCTCGAGGAGAGCCGCGCCGAGCAGCGCTCGGAGATCGTGCAGAACCTCGAGGAAGGCCAGGTGGTCGAGGGCGTGGTCAAGAACATCACCGACTACGGCGCCTTCGTCGATCTCGGCGGCATCGACGGCCTCTTGCACGTCACCGATATGGCGTGGAGGCGCGTCAACCATCCGACCGAGATCCTCAACATCGGCCAGACGGTGAAGGTGCAGATCATCCGCATCAACCAGGAAACCCACCGCATCTCGCTCGGCATGAAGCAGCTCGAGGCGGATCCTTGGGAGGGCATCGGCGCCAAGTATCCGATCGGCAAGCGCATCACCGGCACGGTGACCAACATCACCGACTACGGCGCCTTCGTCGAGCTGGAGCCCGGCATCGAGGGCCTCATCCACGTGTCGGAAATGTCGTGGACCAAGAAGAACGTCCATCCCGGCAAGATCCTGTCCACCTCGCAGCAGGTCGACGTTGTCGTGCTCGAGGTCGATCCGGCCAAGCGCCGCATCTCGCTCGGCCTCAAGCAGACGCTGGAGAATCCGTGGGAGGCGTTCGCGCACAACCATCCGGTCGGCAGCCAGGTCGAGGGCGAGGTCAAGAACAAGACCGAGTTCGGCCTGTTCATCGGTCTCGACGGCGATGTCGACGGCATGGTGCACCTCTCCGACCTCGACTGGACGCGTCCGGGCGAGCAGGTCATCGAGGAGTACAACCGCGGCGACATGGTCAAGGCGCAGGTGCTCGACGTCGACATCGAGAAGGAGCGCATCTCGCTCGGCATCAAGCAGCTGCAGCTCGACAAGGCCGGCGAGGCCGCCGCTTCCGGCGAGCTGCGCAAGAACGCCGTGGTCACCTGCGAGGTCATCGCGATCAAGGATGGCGGCATCGAGGTCAGGCTTGTCGAGAGCGGCATCGAGACCTTCATCAAGCGGTCCGACCTGTCGCGCGACCGCGACGAGCAGCGCCCCGAGCGCTTCGCCGTCGGCCAGAAGGTGGACGCCCGCGTCATCTCCTTCGACAAGAAGACGCGCAAGCTCACCGTGTCGATCAAGGCGCTGGAGATCGC
>JBQCFH010000344.1:0-4551 GCA_051959385.1 Rhizobiaceae bacterium
TACGGCACCGGAGCCTTCATGTGGGTGGCGGTGGCGATCGCTGTTCTCTTCTGCCTGTTCGTCGGCTGGCGCATCGCCCGGCAGAGGCCGGTGCCCGCCGCCGCATCTGGCAGTTTCTCGCCGCTCGCGGCGCAGGCCCCGCTGCCGGTGGAACTGGCTTTTGGCACCGAGGGCAATGCGGAAGAACGCTCCTGAGCGCTCTGCCTGTTCCGCGCCGGGATGCGCTGGCCCCTTCTCCGTCCGCTTCGCGGACACCTCTCCCCCTGAAGGGGGCGAGGACGGGAGCCAAGCTCGCCACCCGTCCTCTCCCTCACGAAGTGGGGGAGAGGTGTCGAGGCGAAGCCGAGACGGAGAGGGGGTCGTTCTCAATTTGCAAAGCCGCGTTTATGGCCCGGTCCACCTGCCTCCACCTTGACTCCGCCGCTGTTTTCCTGTCTAGACGCGGCACATTCCGCGACGAGTAAGAAAACTCCGAGCCGCCGACCGGGACGCATCAGGCGATAGACGATCCCGGAGGTCAACACCCGGCAGCGCTGTGCGCCCCCGGGTGATTTTCGGCTTTGTGTTCGGGTTTCAACGCGAGCGCGGACGCACTACCTCTCGGGCTACAGCTGAGAGACATAGGGAAGTTTGATGTTTGAATCGCTGCAGGAGCGCCTCGGCTCGATACTGAACGGCCTGACCGGGCGCGGCGCGCTGTCGGAAGCCGACGTGTCGGCGGCGCTGCGCGAGATCCGCCGCGCGCTGCTCGAAGCCGACGTGGCGCTGGAGGTCGTGCGCTCCTTCACCGACAAGGTGCGCGAGAAGGCCGTCGGCGCCGCCGTCGTGAAATCGATCAAGCCGGGCCAGATGGTCGTCAAGATCGTCCATGACGAGCTGGTCGAGATGCTCGGCAAGGAAGGCGAGACGGTCGACCTGAACGCGCCGGCGCCGGTCGTCGTCATGATGGTCGGCCTGCAGGGCTCCGGCAAGACCACCACCTCGGCCAAGATCGCCAAGCGGCTGTCGGAGCGGCAGGGCAGACGAGTCCTGATGGCCTCGCTCGACACGCGCCGCCCGGCCGCGCAGGAGCAGCTGCGTCAGCTCGGCGAGCAGACGAAAATCCCGACCCTGCCGATCATCGCCGGCCAGTCGCCGGTCGACATCGCCAGGCGCGCGGTGCAGGCCGGCAGGCTCGGCGGCCACGACGTCGTCATCCTCGATACGGCCGGCCGGACCCATATCGACGAGCCGCTGATGGCCGAGATGGCCGACATAAGGAAGGCGTCGAACCCGCACGAGATCCTGCTGGTCGCCGACTCCCTCACCGGCCAGGACGCCGTCAACCTCGCCCGTTCCTTCGACGAACGGGTCGGCATCACCGGGCTGGTGCTCACCCGCATGGACGGCGACGGCCGCGGCGGCGCGGCGCTCTCCATGCGCGCCGTCACCGGCAAGCCGATCAAGCTGATCGGCACCGGCGAGAAGATGGACGCGCTGGAGGAGTTTCATCCCAAGCGCATCGCCGACCGCATCCTCGGCATGGGCGACATCGTCTCCCTCGTCGAGAAGGCGGCCGAGACCATCGACGCGGAAAAGGCCGCGGCGATGGCGAAGAAGATGCAGTCGGGCAAGTTCGACCTCGACGATCTCGCCGACCAGCTGCGCCAGATGCAGAAGATGGGCGGCATGGGCGGCATCATGGGCCTGATGCCGGGCATGGGGAAGATGAAGGACCAGCTGGCCGCCGCCGGCCTGGACGACCGCATGTTCAAGCGCCAGCTCGCCATCATCTCCTCGATGACGAAGAAGGAGCGCGCCAATCCCGACATCCTCAAGCACAGCCGCAAGAAGCGCATCGCGGCGGGCTCCGGCACGGATGCCGCCGAGATCAACAAGCTGCTCAAGATGCATCGCGGCATGGCCGACATGATGAAGGCCATGGGCGGCAAGGGCAAAGGCGCCGGCATGATGCGCGGCCTGATGGGCGGCATGGCGCAGAAGATGGGGCTCGGCGGCATGGTGCCCGGAATGGGCGGCATGCCGGACCTTTCGAAGATGGACCCCAAGCAGCTCGAAGCCCTGCAGAAGCAGGCGCAGGCGGCCGGGCTGGGCAAGGGCATGCCGGGCAGCTTGCCCGGAATGGGCGGCGGACTGCCCAAGGGCCTGCCGGGCCTCGGCGGCCCGAAGCTCCCAGGCTTGGGCGGCCCCGGCGGGCTGCCGGGCCTCGGCCGGAAGAAATGAGGGGAACGAAGCGATGAGCGACGGAATGGACGAAGCGCGGGCAAAGCTCGCGGAATACCGTGCCTCGATCGACAATTTCGACGCGGCGCTGATCCATATCCTGGCCGAGCGCTTCCGCTGCACCAAGGCGGTCGGGGTCCTCAAGGCGACGCACGGCCTGCCGCCTGCCGATCCGGCGCGCGAGCAGCAGCAGATCGAGCGGTTGCGGCGGCTGGCGCATGAAGCGCATCTCGACCCCGACTTCGCGGAGAAATTCCTCAACTTCGTCGTCAAGGAAGTGATCCGCCATCACGAACGGATCGCCGCCGAAAACGGCGACGGCAAAAGCGCCGCTTCCGGCGTACCCATCCCGGCCGAAACCGGCCGCTGACCGAAACGATCGAACAACGCCTACAGGAGAAAGAAATGGCATTGAAGATCAGACTGGCCCGCGCGGGCTCCAAGAAGCGTCCCTATTACCATGTCGTCGTCGCCGACGTGCGCAGCCCGCGCGACGGCCGCTTCATCGAGGCGGTCGGCTCGTGGAACCCGCTTTTGCCGAAGGACGGCGAACGCGTTAAGCTGAACGAGGAGCGGGTGAAGCATTGGCTCAGCCAGGGCGCGCTGCCGACCGACCGCGTCCTGCGCTTCCTCGACGAGGCCGGCATCGCCAAGCGGGAGGCCCGCAACAATCCCGAAAAGGCCAAGCCCGGCAAGAAGGCGCAGGAGCGTATCGCGCTGATCGAGAAGGCCCGCGCCGAGGCCGAGGCGGCGGCCGCCGAACTCGTCGCCGCGCCGGAAGCGCCGGCGGAGGCTCCGGCCGGAGAGAACGCCGCGAGCTGAGCGCTTCGCTCAGGCCGGCAGCGCATGGCGGGCTCCGGCCCGCCATTTTTGTTCGGCGCGCGAGTTGGGGTGGCGCGGCAGCAGTCCTCATCCGATCTCGTTCGGTTCGTTTTGACCCGGCTATCTTCTCGTTTTGGCCCGGCCATCTTCTCGCAAAGCGACGGTCAGATACGACGCGCGCATCCTGGTTCCCGACATTGGCGATTGGCGGCGCCCCTTCCACTTCGTCATCCTAGGGCGGAGCCGAGCGCAGCGAGGCGGAGACCCTAGGATCCATGCCTGAGAAAGCGCGGCAGCGCGGTGACGGTGCAGAGCGGACGCCTAGTGATGCAGCGATTGGCGGCGCCGCCTCCGCTTCGTCATCCTAGGGCGGAGCCGAGCGCAGCGAAGCGGAGACCCTAGGATCCATGCCCGAGAAAGGGCGGCAGCACGGTGACAGTGCAGAGCGGACGCTTGGTTCTACACCGCCGGGACGGCCGCTACGCTCTGGCATGGATCCTCGGGTCTCCGCAGTTCGCTGCGCTCCTGCTCCGCCCGAGGATGACGAAGATGGAGAGGCTCACGCGCTCGGGCTTGGCCAAGATGACAAAGATCGGGAGGCCGGCGCCAATGTGGAGGGTCCATGCCTGAGGGTGCACTGTGCCGGAGGAATGGCGCGAGCGCGGCGTTGGCGATTGGCGGCGCCCCTTCCACTTCGTCATCCTAGGGCAGAGCCGAGCGCAGCGAGGCGGAGACCCTAGGATCCATGCCCGAGAAAGGACGGCAGCGCGGCGACGGTGCAGAGCGAGAGCCGGTTCTACACCGCCGGGGCTGTCCGCAATGCTCCAGCATGGATCCTCGGGTCTGCGCAGTTCGCTTGCGCTCCTGCTCCGCCCGAGGATGACGAAGGGGAGTGGCCGCCTGCGCAAACGTGGACGGGCTGATGCCTCCCGTTTGGCACGAAACCGCCGATCTTCCGGCATCCCGCATTTTTCTTCGCCTCGTTTATCCACGCGTTCTCCGCCTCCCTTATTCTTGACCGCAGTCGCTCCCGACGGGAACACCGATCATGACGGTGGTTTGGTGGGGAGGGACCGGTGCCTCCGGCGGTGGGTTAACGTGACCCGGGCTGATAGGAGGCGGCTGTTGTCCTTCGAGAGAAGGCGACGGTCGGAAAGAGAGCCGGCGGGCGCGGTATGTCGCCGTGCCAGTCAATTATATTGAGAGGCATGGCCTCGCGCCCGCTTCCCAAGTTCTTTGACAGCAATGGCCAGGGCGGAGACGCAGCGTGGCGAGGATGAAGGGCGACCTATCTCCCCCCTTGTGGGCAGGGCAATCGCATATGGAATTTGCGTGGCTTCTTACCCCCACCCCTGCCCCCTCCCCCCAAGGGGGAGGGGACGCCGGCGCCGCTTTGCAAGCTAAAATCGTCGAGATTTGCGCCACACGGCACCGGAGCAAAGTCCCCCTCCCCGGGTGGGGAGGGGTTAGGGGTGGGGGTATTTCCATGTGCGATTGCCCCGCCCT
>JBQCFH010000345.1:0-4853 GCA_051959385.1 Rhizobiaceae bacterium
TCGGCCTGCTCGCTGCCGGTGCACTCGCTTTCCGACGACATCGTCGACGAGCTGGAGCGGCAGACGGCGGCGCTTGCCCGCGCGCTCCATGTCGGCGGGCTGATGAACGTGCAATACGCCATCAAGGACGGCACGATCCACGTGCTGGAGGTGAACCCCCGCGCCAGCCGCACCGTGCCCTTCGTGGCGAAGACCGTCGGCAAGCCGATCGCCAAGGTCGCCGCGCGCATCATGGCCGGCGAGACCCTGGAGGACGCCTTCGCGCATTACGGCGCGCTGCCCGACCCGCGCCGGCCGGGCCACATTGCGGTCAAGGAAGCGGTCTTCCCCTTCGCCCGCTTCCCCGGCGTCGATACGCTGCTCGGCCCCGAAATGAAATCGACCGGCGAGGTGATGGGGCTCGACCACGACTTCGCGCTGGCCTTCGCCAAGTCGCAGCTCGGCGCCGGCGTCGATCTCCCGCGCACCGGCACGCTCTTCGTCTCCGTGCGCGACGACGACAAGCCGGGCGTGCTGCCGGCGGTGCAGCGGCTGGCCCGGCTCGGCTTCAGGGTGCTGGCGACCTCCGGCACCGCGCGCTTCCTCAGAGAGAACGGCGTCGAGGCGGAGAAGATCAACAAGGTGCTGGAAGGCCGGCCGCATATCGAGGACGCCATCCGCAACCGCCAGGTGCAGATCGTCTTCAACACGACGGACGGCCAGAAAGCCGTTTCCGACTCAAAATCGCTCCGCCGCGCCACCCTGATGCAGAAAGTGCCCTACTACACCACGCTGGCCGGCATGGAGGCGGTGGCGGAAGCCATCGCCGCGCTCAAGGCGGGGAGTTTGGAGGTCAGGCCGCTGCAGGAGTATTTTTGAGAGCACGACTTTATGAGCAGAGTCGACCTGAATTAGACTGAGCCCGTGGCGCTACATACTCTGTGCGAGGAGCGACATGCCAGTTACTCGCCTACCGCTCCAATGGAAGGGGATATGGTGAGTGAACTCGTACCTTCTTCGACAAGATTTATCCACATGCTCCCAAAGTGGACTATGGTCCGACGTCTTGGCGCTGGTGCTAGCATGGAACGAGGCCAACATGACCGAACCCAATATCAACACCTGCAATTTGCGTTGCGATAAGCGGAGGCCGTTCCGATGACGCGGCCATTGGATCTTCCTGATTTTTTGTCGCCGCCACTTAACGAGGTCGTGATTGGCATTCAGTTCAACGCGATCCGCGGCTATCAACAGATCTTCGCGAAAGACGTTTGGGAGCTTTTCAGCTCCGATTTCCCGCGAGTTCAAGAACAACCAGCTTTGCCGCCGTCTTTCGAAACATTCGGGCTTCCGAGTCGTCCCCAGATTAATTTCGGCATTATGACAGGTGCTCAGCCCAACCGATTTTGGTTTTTGACAGAAGACGAGGAAGAACTAATCCAGTTCCAGCAGGATCGTTTTTTACATAACTGGCGCAAGGTCGGGGATCAATCGAACGAGTATCCTCGCTTTGAAAAGATGATTGATAATTTCAAATCTGAGGCCTTGAGATTATCGGAATTCTTTCATTCCCGATGGTCGGAATCACCTAAAATTAACCAATGCGAAATCACGTATATTAATCATATCGGGTATGGTTCTTCCGATCGCACGAATCCTGGTGAATGGCTTAATTTCGTTAGCTTTTATGGTGAACTACCGGAGGACTTCAATTTGGCTTTCCGTAGAACGATTCATGATGGCGACGGGAAGCCGCGAGGCCGGTTCATCGTTGAAGCAAATTCAGCACTTAATGGGAACGGCAAGCGAATTATTGTGCTGACGTTGACCGTACGAGGCGCCCCCAAACAGCCAAATTTGGATTCTGCTCTTGAATTTTTGAACAATGGTCGTGAAATAGTGGTTAAGTCTTTTGCAGACTTAACTACTGAATCGGCACATAGGACATGGGAGCGGATTAGCTAATGGAACTCGCATTAGGTGCAAGCTCTGGACACCGCACTTCCGGTGCTAACATCCTAGAATGGAGCCGCGCTCCTTTTCGTATGCTGATCAACGAGCCTCCGCATGATTGGCGTCCAGGAGTGGTCCGCGCGCTTGAAGAACTCGTTCGGCTCGAGATCGGGTGGAATGGATATGGCGCCGGCCCGGTATCATTCGAAAACGCGACCTTTGCACTACGAATGCTTGAAGCGGCCTGTCCTCTTGACGCCCCTATTCCACAAATTGTTCCCGGTGCTGACGGCGACCTTCAAATTGAGTGGCACACCGATACAGCAGACGTCGAACTCCATGTGATAGCCCCTAATAGCGTTGTGGCTTGGCGTGAAGGACCGGGGGTTCCTCCCGAAGAGATTCACCTCACCAACGATTTTGCGATCGTTGCAAATTGGGTTCGTTATCTTCCGGAGCCTATTGGTGCCGATTCAACTGCCGCCGCGTGACGAACACGATAAAGTCATCCAACACGATCATGCCGAAATTGCCGCTAACCAAGGGGTAATTCGTCGCGTGTCCGAAAAACAGATCGTCACAGACAAAAGCGGTATTCGACGAATCTCTACGATTGCTTTTCGGCCGTCCACGGGTCAAGGCGCAGGAATGTCGGTTGATCTAGAAGCGCTAATTTTAGAAGCTGGCATTGATGCGCGGAAGTATGTCACATCGCCAATTTGGACCGGATCGGTCAGGTTCACTGCTGGCGCTTTGAGAGCCGAAGGATTTTCTGTCGGATATGACCCGCTGCCAGACAATCCGTACCACGGCGAGGTATGGGGTAGTTTTACTAGGGCCCAGCAAAGGCGTCTTCAGAAAATAGCCGCGTGGTTTGTCCCTATCGATGGGGTTGAACTTGGCTCGGCCTGACGTGACCAACTCCGCAAGATCGTGATATCTCGATGATCACCGCAGATAGAAAGCGTATGAAAACAGCGCTTGCAGTCATTATGGCGCCTTGAGGCATCCGCTGCCCGGCGGCCGAGAAGCTTCCCGCCTACAGCAAAACGGCGCTATCGATCACCGGCGACGTGACGCTCGGCGCGGACAGGATCACCTTCGGCAACGGCAAGTCGGTCGCGGTCAGGAAGATCGCGACGGCCAAGGATGGCCGTTGGGACCCGGTCGCCCCAGGCACCGCCAAGGCCGACGTCTATGAACTGGCGAAACCCCAGGACCCGAAGCTCTTGCGCGGCAACCGGCTCTGCGGCTCCGGCCCGGTGCGCTACATCGCCTTCTTCAGGACCCCCGACAATCTGACCGAGATGGTGGTGTTCAACCCCAAGGCCGACCCCTTCGGCAACGGCCCCGGCCGCATCTGCGCCACTTATACGTATGGCGGGTGAGGTGGGCCATGACGCCTTGCGCGCAAGGCCCCCTCTCCGTCGCGCTCCGCGCATTGGGACGAGGAAGCGCGAGGGCGCTCCTCCCTCACAAGAGGCGAGTAACGGCGCCGTGCCTCACCTCACCCTCGCCCACGCATTCACCAGCTCCGGCAGGCGGATGACGCCGTTGGCCGCCACCAGTTCGGTCCACAGCCGCTCCTCCAGCGTGTCGATGCCGATCTCCTCCTCGCTCGCCAGTCCGGCCTTGAGGATGAGCGGCAGGAGGCTCCTGACCGTCGCGGCCGCATAGGCATAGCCGTCCCAATCCGGGCCGCCGCCCATATGCGACATCAGCGATAGCGTCGGAAACGGCAGGTCGGCCTTGCGGAAGGTCAGGAAGAGCTTGTCGCCCATCCGCGTCTCCGCGCCGGCGTAGCGGAACGCCCCCTCGATCCAGGCGAACAGCTTTTGGCTGAGCGGCAGGCCCGCGGGTTCGCGCATGGCGGCCGGCGTGATGTTGTATTCGCCGAAGGCGACGATGCCCCCGGGCCTCAGATGGCGAGCGAGCGCCCGCAGCGTCGCAGCCGGGTCCGGCATGTACATCAGCACCAGCCGGCCGACGACGGCATCGAACTTTTCCTCGGGGCCGATCTCGGCGAGGTCGCCTTCGCGGAAGGTCAGATGCGCAAAGCCGACGGTCATCGCCCGCGCGCGGGCGATCGCCAGGGCCGCGCCGGTGCGGTCGATACCGACCACCTCGCCGGCCGGCCCCACCATGTCGGCGGCGATGAGCGCCACGTCGCCGGCCCCGCTGCCGACATCGAGCACGCGCATGCCGGGCGCGATGCCGGCTTCCGCGAAGAGCGACCGCGTGAAGGAATTGATGAAGGCGGACTGGCGGATCAGCCGCTCCGTCTCGGCGCTGCCCGCCGGTAGCGGATATGCCAGTTGGGCCCGGCTTGCCGTCGCGGCCGTCCCGGCGCGACGTGTCTTGACCTCGCTCCTGTTCATGCTCTCCTCCTCTCCTTTGGTGTCGTCGGCACAATCTCCTGCAGGCACTGTCGGCGCGGCATAAGAAAGCCACGCCCCCATATTAGCACGATCCTGACCGGCCGACGGCAGCGGCTTGCCGCCGGTCGCGCGCGCGATAGTTACGGCCAGGCGGCCGCAAATCCGGAGATCTCCATGCCGAAGCCTCTCCTGCTCTTCCCCGCCCTCTCCCTCATTTTGGCCGCCCCGGCGGCGGCGGCCACGCTCCCCCAGTTCGACGCGGCCTGCGGCGGCATGATGGAAGTCCATGAGGAAGGCGGCGCCGTTTTCATCAACGGCAAGGAAGCCAAGCTGGCGAAGCAGGATGACGGGTCGTACCAGGCGACGCGCGGCGGCACCACGGTCTCCATCTCGCTGCATCGAGACGGCTCGCTCAGCGTCTCCTACACCGGCAAGAAGGGCGCCGGCGGCGACTGCAACATCACCCGCTGAAGCTTTTGGCGGCCCGAAGGAGGCTGCCGATATCGGCGAAAACGATCCCGGAAAGATCGAGGGACGCTCAGA
>JBQCFH010000346.1:0-13497 GCA_051959385.1 Rhizobiaceae bacterium
ACCGTCGGCGGATCGATCGGCTGCGCCGGCAGCGCCTCGGTGACGGACGGATCGCAGAACGTGTCGGCGACGGTCCCCTTGGCGAGACCTGCGATGGCGACGATGTCGCCGGCGGAAGCCTCCTCGATCGGCTGCCGCTCGAGGCCGCGGAAGGCGAGGATCTTGGAGATGCGCCCGTTCTCGATCAGCGCGCCGTCATGGTGGAGCACCTTCACCTGCTGGTTCGGCTTGATCGCGCCCGCCTCGATCCGGCCGGTGATGATGCGGCCGAGGAAGGGATTAGCTTCGAGGATGGTGCCGATCATGCGGAAAGGGCCGGCATGGACGGTCGGCTCGGGAACATGGCGCAGCACGAGGTCGAACAGCGGCGCGAGGCCCTGTTCCTTCGGCCCTTCCGGCTTCTCCGCCATCCAGCCGTCGCGGCCGGAACCGTAGAGGATCGGGAAATCGAGCTGCTCGTCGGTGGCATCGAGCGCGGCGAAGAGGTCGAAGACCTCGTTGACCACCTCGATATGGCGGGCGTCGGGCCGGTCGATCTTGTTGATGGCGACGATCGGCTTCAGCCCGACCTTCAGCGCCTTGCCGACGACGAACTTGGTCTGCGGCATCGGCCCTTCGGCGGCGTCGACCAGCACAATGGCGCCGTCCACCATGTTCAGGATGCGCTCGACCTCGCCGCCGAAATCGGCGTGGCCCGGCGTGTCGACGATGTTGATGCGAGTGTCGCCCCAGACCACCGAGGTGGCCTTGGCGAGGATGGTGATGCCGCGCTCCTTTTCCAGGTCGTTGGAATCGAGCGCGCGTTCGGCGACGCGCTGGTTGTCGCGGACGGCGCCGGACTGTTTCAGGAGCGCATCGACGAGAGTGGTCTTCCCATGGTCGACATGGGCGATGATCGCGATATTGCGGAGTTTCATAGTGTCAGCTCGGGAGGGTTTACGGGCGTCGCAGGATCATAACGGCCGGAAGCGCGCCTCGTTTCGGTTGCGGCGCTCATACAGTGTTTTTCGCAGCTGCGAAAGAGGTGAAGCAAAGCCGGCCGTGGCATCCCCTGGGCTGGTCGCGAATCTCGGCAATTGCCATGGAACCCTAAAACGCCCTGTAACGTTGCGTGAAGGTCCAAGGCGAAAATTCGAGGGGCCAATCATGCGACCGTCATTCAAGCTTCTTACTGTTGCGGGTCTCAGCCTGTCCGCTATTGCCGCCGGCGGCGCCCTGCTCGCCGCGCAATCTCCGGTGCGGGCCGGCAACCTGCCCGAAAAAACGGTTTCGCAGATCGTCCGGTCAAGCGGAACGACGCAGGCTCCTTTACGGGAGGTCCGTGCGGTGAAGCCGGGCAGGTATGCGGATTCGTGCAAGACAGCGACCTGGCCCTACATTCCCGAGGAATGTCTGACCCGGGGCAAGCCGGTGCACATCCGCGTCTTGAAATGAGGCGCGGCGTCGCCGCCATTCGCCTGCAGCTTCACGCCAGCCCGCGTTTCTCCATCATCGCTTCGGGCGACGGCATCCTGCCGCGGAAGGCCGTATAGAGCACCTCCGGATCGGCCGAGCCGCCGGCCGCGTAGATGTGCGCGCGCAGCTTTCCCGCCAGTTCCGGATTGAACGGATCGCCCGTCTCCTCGAATGCAGCGAAGGCGTCGGCATCCAGCACCTCCGACCACATATAGGAGTAGTAACCGGCCGAATAGCCCTCGCCGGAGAAGACGTGCAGGAAATGCGGCGTTCGGTGGCGCATGATGATGGCGTCCGGCATGTTTATCTTCCTCAAGGTCTCGGCCTCGAAAAGGAGCGGCTCTTCGGGCGCGTCGGGCCGCGAATGATAGGCCATGTCGACCAGCGCCGAGGAGGTGTATTCGACGGTGGCAAAGCCGGCGTCGAAATTCTTCGCCGCGAGCATCTTCTCGACCAGCGCCTTCGGCATCGGCTCGCCGGTGCGGACATGGCGGGCGTGCCTTTCCAGGATTTCCGGCACGGTGAGCCAGTGCTCGTAGAGCTGCGAGGGCAGTTCGACGAAATCGCGCGCAACCGATGTGCCGGAAACGGACGGCCAGGTCACGTCCGTCAGCATGCCGTGCAGCGCATGGCCGAATTCGTGGAAGAGCGTGCGCGCCTCGTCGAGCGACAGAAGCGCCTGCTCGCCCTTGGCCGGCTTGGCGAAATTCATGACGTTGTAGATCACCGGGCTTGCGCCCCCGCCCAGCCTGTAGCCGGATTCGAGGCTGCTCATCCACGCGCCGGAGCGCTTGGAGTGCCGGGCGAAATGGTCGGCAAGGAAGGTGGCGCGGTAAGCGCCCGCGGCATCCTTGATCTCGAACACGCGTACGTCCGGATGCCAGCCGGTAACGCCTTTTTTCTCTTCGAAGGTGAGGCCGAACAGTCGACCCGCCACGTCGAAACAGGCGTCGATGACGCGGTCGAGTTGGAGATAGGGTTTCAGTTCCGCCTCGTCGAAATCGTATTTCTCGGCGCGCAGTTTCTCTGCATAGTAGCGCCAGTCCCAAGGCGCGATCGCCTCGTTCTGGCCTTCGGCTTCGGCAAGCTTCTGCAGTTCCTTCTCGTCGGCGGCGGCCTTTTCGCGCGCCTTCTCCCACACCGGCTCGAGCAGGCCCATCACGGCATCGGGCGTCTTGGCCATCGTGTCGTCGAGCTTCAGCGCCGCATAGGTGTCGTAGCCGAGGAGCTTCGCCTTCTCCGCGCGCAACGCCAGCGTCTTCCGGACGATCTCGCGATTGTCGGTCGCGCCGCCGTTCTGGCCCCGCATGGCGAAAGCCCGAAAGGCCTTTTCGCGCAGGTCGCGGCGCGAGGAGAAAGTCAGGAAGGGGATCACGATCGAGCGTGACAGCGTCACGGCGAATTTGCCCGGCCGCTCGCGCGAAGCAGCCGCCTCGGCCATCGCATCGCGGAGAAAATCCGGCACGCCGGCAAGGTCCTCTTCTTCGAGGAACAGCACCCAATCCTTCTCGTCGGCGAGCACGTTCTGGCCGAAGGAAGCGCCGAGCGAAGCCAATTCGCTGTTGATCGCCGCCAGCCGCTTCTTCTCCGGTTCTTTCAGCTTCGCGCCGGCGCGCACGAAGCGCTTCCAGGTCTTCTCCAGCACGCGCGCGGTTTCGGCATCGAGGTTCAACTCTCCGGCCCTGGCCTGCAGGGCGTCGATGCGGGCGAAGAGACGGTCGTTCATGTAGATCGCCGAATAATGCGCGGCCATTTTCGGCGCGATGTCGCGCTCCAGCGCCTGGATCGCGTCGTTGGTATGCGCGCCGGCCAGGCACCAGAAGATCGCGGAGACGCGCGATAGCGGCTCGCCGGCAAGCTCGAAAGCGGCGAGCGTATTGGCGACAGTCGGCTCGTGGGGATCGGCGGCGATCCGCTCGATATCGGCATTGTGGGCCGCAAGCGCCGCCTCGAAGACGGCCGCGAAGTCTTCCTGCCTGACCGCGCCGTAATCGGGCAGTCCAAGCGGACCCTTCCAGGCGGTCAGGGGATGCGTGGCAAGATCGATCGCGGACGCGCTGGACGGCATTTGAACACTTTCGCGCTGGAGACGGATGGATTGGGCGAGATACCCCTGGGGCATTTAGTGGGCTGGCGAACGGCGTGCAACCGGCCCAAGAGTTCTGAATTCGGGTTGACCATAGGATCGACCCCCACTCCGATTTGCTGCGCAAATCACCTCTCCCCCGTTCGACGGGGGAGAGGAAGCGCCGACCGTACTGCCTGAGACCTTTCCTCTACCCCACGAAAGTGGGGGAGAGGTGGCCCGCGAAGCGGGACGGAGTGGGGGGGTAATCGGCAACTTATTGGCCGGAGCGGCAAGCGCTTTGCAACCGCAGGGCCGATACCACACAAGACGTTGACGCCATCAAGGCAGCATAATAAGTAAAACTTACCATAAGTTCTCCTTATTACAAACCATGCCGCCCACCATCGATCCGAATTCCTTCGGCTTCCTCATTACCGACCTCTCGCGCATGATCCGGGCCGAGATGGATCGGCGCATCTCGGACGCGGGGCTCGGCCTGACGCCCGGAGAGGGCCGCACGCTGGCGCATGCGGCGCGCGCCGGCGTCGTGCGGCAGAACGTGCTTGCCGAGCGGATCGGTATCGAGGCGATGACGCTGTCCACCTATGTCGACCGGCTGGAGGCCAAAGGGTTGGTCGAACGCCTGCCCGATCCGGACGACCGGCGCGCCAAGCTGGTGCGGCTTACCGAGGCGGCGTCCGACGCGCTCGCCGGCGTCAACGAAGCGGCAGCCTCGATCCGCGCCGACGCCTCGGCCTCGATCGCTCCCGCCGACTGGGCAACATTGCTCGGCGTGCTCCGGCAGGCGCGCGACAATCTCGCGGAAATGCGCGCGGCGCAGGGCCGGGCAAGAGCGGAGACCGAAGCATGAGCGCGGCGCCCCGCCCCGTTTCCGAGGAGACCGTCAGCCCGCCGGTGATGAGTGAGCGGCGCGTTTCGATCGTCGGCGGCCTGCTGGTGGCGATCGGGCCGGTGTCGCTGTCGCTGTTCACGCCCGCCATGCCGGAAATCGTGCATGCTTTCGGCAGCACCGAAGCGGTGGTCAAGCTGACGCTGTCGCTTTACTTCGCCGGCTTCGCGTTCGCGCAACTCGTCTGCGGGCCTCTTTCCGACGGGTTGGGACGCCGCCCGGTCACCATCGCCTTCATGGCCATCTACCTCGCGGGCAGCTTCCTTGCCGTGCTGGCGCCGAGCATCGATGTCCTGATCTTTGCACGATTCCTGCAGGGCGTCGGCGCCGCGGCCGGGCTTGCGGTGTCGCGCGCCATCGTGCGCGACCTCTTCACCAGCGAAAGCTCGGCGCGCATCCTCAACCTGGTCGGCATCATCCTTTCGGTCGGGCCGGCCATCTCGCCCACGCTCGGAGGTTTTACGCTCGAGTTCTTCGGCTGGCACGCGATCTTCCTGCTGATGGCGGCGGTCAGCGTGGCGATCATGCTGATGACGATCTTCGCGATAAAGGAGACGGTGCGCCGCGATCTGTCGCGGATCAGGCCGAGGGCGCTGATGCGCACCTATGGCGAACTTCTCACCAATCCCAGGTTCCTCCTGCCGAGCCTCGTCGTCGCCGGCACTTCCGGCGCGATCTATGCGCTGGCGACGATGCTGCCCTTCGTGCTGATGACGCGCGTCGGCATGTCGCCCACGGCCTTCGGCGTCGGCATGCTGATGCAGACCGGCAGCTATTTCTTCGGCTCGCTGATCTTCCGCGCGCTGATGCCGCGCTTCGGCGCCTTCCGGCTGGTCGGGGTCGGCGCTGTATTCGTCGTCGCCGGGGCCATTGCGCTCATCCTGCTGCTCACCCTGCAGGGGCCGAGCTACTGGAACGTGATGGGGCCGGTCGGCTGCTATGCGGTCGGCATAGCGTTTTGCCAGCCGGCGATGATGACCGCCGCCATGGCGCCTTTTCCGAGAACGGCCGGCGCGGCCTCGGCGGCGATGGGGTTCATGCAGATGGGCGCCGGAATGGTAGGCGGCATGGCCGCTTCGCTCTTCGCCGATCCGGTGCTCGCCATGACGATCGTCATCCCGATCATGGGAGCGGTCGCCGTCGGCTCGTGGCTCGCCTGGCGCCGGATTCCCGAAGAAGGACTGGCGGCGGGAGCCGCTCCGACCATGTCCTCCGCCGAGGACGATTGACGCGCGGTTTATCTGTTCCCGCAACTTTATTTCGTCCGATTCAACTTCTACAGTATGAGGGTGGCCGGCCCGCGCCACTCCCTCGCATGGCTTTCAGGACGCAGGATCGCTTCGGAGCAACCCTGTACGGATCGCGTTTGCCAGCGCTCGAGGAAGCGGTGCGCCGGCCCTGGAGCGAGTCTCACTTCACCTTGAGTGACACCTGCTCGCATGGGGCGCCGCCGCAAGCGGCAGACGACGAGGGGACGCCATGATGGACGCCATCTACATCGTGACGCTGGTCAGCATGCTGCTTGTGCTGCTGGCCACATTCTCCAGTCTGATCGCCTTCCGCTTCGGCGCGCCATTGCTGCTTCTCTTCCTGGGCATCGGCCTGATCGCCGGGGTCGACGGGCTCGGCATCGCCTTCGACAACGGGCCGGCCGCCTATTTCGTCGGAAGCCTGGCGCTGGCGCTCATCCTGTTCGATTCAGGCTTCGGTACGCCGATCCATGCCTTCCGCCAGGCCGCCGGCCCGGCGGTTGTCGCCGCCACGCTCGGCGTGCTGGTGACAGCCGGCCTGGTCGGCGTGGCCGCGCACTATATCCTCGGCGTAACCGTGATGCAGGGCCTGCTGCTCGGCGCCATCGTCGCTTCGACCGACGCCGCCGCCGTCTTCTTCCTGCTGCGCGTCGGCGGCATCAATATCCGCGACCGCGTGCGCTCGACGCTGGAAGTGGAATCCGGCTCCAACGACCCGATGGCGATCTTCCTGACGATCGTGCTCGTTCAGATCATCTCCTCCGGCGGCGGCTTCGAAAGCCTTTCGGCCGCCGTGCTGCTTCTCTTCTTCAAGCAGATGGTCCTCGGCATATTGTTCGGCATGGCTGGCGGCCTGATGATCGTCGGCCTGGTCAACCGGATCCGGATGGAGCGCGGACTGACGCCGATCTTCGTGCTGGCGTTGTCGCTGCTCGTCTTTTCGCTGACGGGCGCCATCGGCGGCAGCGGCTTTCTCGCCGTCTATGTCGCCGGGCTTTATGCCGGCAATGGCGCCATCCGTTCCGAAGGGACCATCCGCCGCTTCCTGGAGGGCGTATCATGGCTGGCGCAGATCATCATGTTCCTGCTTCTCGGCCTCCTGGCGACGCCCTCGCAATTCACCTCGATTGCGCTGCCCGCCACCGGTCTTGCGCTTTTCCTCATCTTCATCGCCCGGCCGATAGCGGTGTGGCTTTCGCTGCTGCCGTTCAACTACCAGCGCGCGGAGACCGGATTCATCGCCTGGGTCGGCCTGCGCGGCGCGGTTTCGATCCTGCTCGCCATCCTGCCGGTGCTCTATAGGCTCGACCATGGCATGCTCTATTTCAACACCGCCTTCATCGTGGTGCTGATATCGCTCGTGGTACAGGGCTGGACCATCAACCCGGTGGCCAGGCGCCTCGGCCTCGTCGTGCCGCCGCGCATCGGGCCGGTGGACAAGGTCGAGCTCGAGCTACCCGGCACCGCGCATCACGAGCTGCTCGCCTACCGGGTCGTGCCGGACAGTCCCGTCGCCCGCGGGGTAAGGCTGCCGCGCTGGGCGCGGCCGTCGCTCGTCGTGCGCGACGGCCAGTCCATGCGCTTCCAGTATGCCGGTCGGCTGCGCGCCGGCGACTATGTCTACCTCTTTATTTCGCAGCGCTATCCCCGCCTTCTCGACCGTTTGTTCGCAAGCCCGGCGCCGGTGGCGGAGGACGACGCGGAGTTCTTCGGCGCCTTCACTATCGATCCGACCCGGCCGGCGAGCGAGCTGCAGGAGGCCTACGGCCCGGAGCTCCAGCCTGAGGAGCAGGACAAGACGATCGGCGAACTGATGAAGGATCGTCTCGGCGGACGCGCCGAATATGCCGACCGCGTCTCCTTCGGGCCGGTGGAACTGATCGTGCGCGACGTGGACGAGGAGGGCGGCATCGTTTCGGTCGGCATCACGCTGGCGCCGGAGCAGCCGAAGGGGCAGATACCGCTGTTCCTCAATCTCCGCGACATGCGCGACCTTCTTCAGCGAAGGTTTGGGCGAAAGAAGACGCAATCGAGCGGCGAGGCGACGAAGATCAACCGCGAGGAGCCTGAATTCTCCGGTGCGGGCGAGGAAGAGCCGGACATGGATGCAGAACGCCGGGCCTGACGCTTCGCCGCCTTGCCTGCGCCCCATTGGTGACTATTGTGCCGGCAATTTCCTCGAGGAGTTCATTTATGCCTGAATTTCGTACTCTCGACGATGGCGATTTTGCCGGCAAGCGCGTGCTGCTCCGCGTCGATTTGAACGTGCCGGTGAAGGACGGCAAGGTTACCGACGCCACCCGCATCGAGCGCGTCGCGCCGACGATCCGGGAATTGTCGGAAGACGGCGCGAAGGTGATCCTGCTCGCCCATTTCGGCCGGCCCAAGGACGGGCCGGACCCGTCGCTTTCGCTCAAGCCCGTCGCCAAGGCGGTCGAGAGCGTGCTCGGCCGTCCCGTCGCCTTTGCCGGGGACTGCATCGGCGAGCCGGCGAAGAAAGCAGTCGATGCGATGGGAAATGGCGACGTCCTGCTTCTGGAGAACACGCGCTTCCACAAGGGCGAGGAAAAGAACGATCCGGATTTCACGCGCGCCCTCGCCGAAAACGGCGATGTCTACGTGAACGACGCCTTCTCGGCGGCGCACCGCGCGCATGCGTCGACGGAAGGGCTGGCGCACCTCCGTCCGGCCTATGCGGGCCGCGCCATGCAGGAGGAACTGGAAGCGCTCGAGAAGGGGCTCGGAAATCCCGCCAGGCCGGTCGTCGCCATCGTCGGCGGGGCCAAGGTCTCGACCAAGATCGACCTCCTCATGAACCTGACGCACAAGGTCGACGCGCTAGTCGTCGGCGGCGGCATGGCGAATACATTCCTTGCAGCGCGAGGCGTCGAGGTCGGCAAATCGCTCTGCGAGCACGATCTAGCCGAAACGGCGAAGCGGATCATGATCGAGGCGGCGGAAGCGGGCTGCGCCATGATCCTGCCCACCGATGCGGTCGTGGCAAAGGAATTCAAGGCCGGCGCGGCGAGCGAGACGGTCGCGGTCGACAAGGTGCCGGCGGATGCCATGATCCTCGACGCCGGGCGGATGACCGTGGAGGCTGTCAACCAGTGGATCGACCGGGCCGCGACCATCGTCTGGAACGGTCCGCTCGGCGCCTTCGAGATCGAGCCCTTCGACAAGGCCACCGTGGAGGCGGCCCGGCACGCCGCCGAAAGGACCAAGGAGGGGCGCCTGGTTTCGGTCGCGGGCGGCGGCGATACGGTCGCGGCGCTCAACCACGCCGGCGTTGCCGACGATTTCACCTATGTGTCGACGGCCGGCGGCGCGTTCCTGGAATGGATGGAAGGCAAGGCGCTCCCGGGCGTCGAGGTTCTGAGACGACAGCAATAGCCCTCGTCGTCTGCGATGCACAAAGGACAATCAAACATTTTGTCTGGCGCATGATCATTTTCGGGACTCGGCTCCGATTGTCGCGCTCGCGCGCCAGTGCCCCTCGAACGCCGCCGGTGCATTGATGCCGTGCCGATCGGCGTCGTGACATTGGAGCGCGGCTTGATGTATTCATTTGGAAAACCGGTCGACTTTGGGAGAGTGAGATGAACAAGGACATGGCCGCCCAGGCCGCAAAAAGGGACGGCTTCATTGCAGCGCTCGACCAGTCGGGCGGCTCCACGCCGAAGGCGCTCAAGCTTTACGGCATCGACGAGAGCGCCTGGTCGAATGAAGCGGAAATGTTCGACCTCATTCATCAGATGCGCGTGCGGATCATCAAGGCGCCTGCCTTTACCGGTGACAAGATAATGGGCGCGATCCTGTTCGAGCGGACCATGGACAGCGACATCGACGGCATGCCGACCGCGCAATATCTTTGGGAGAAGCGCCATGTAGTGCCCTTCCTGAAGATCGACCAGGGTCTGGCGGAGGCGAAGGATGGCGTCAGGCTGATGAAGCCGATGCCGAATCTCGACGCGATGCTGAAGCGCGCCGTCGCGAAGGGCATATTCGGCACGAAAGAACGGTCGGTGATCGATGCGGCGAACCCGAAGGGCATTGCCGCCATCGTCGACCAGCAGTTCGAAGTCGCCAAACAGGTCCTGGCGCATGACCTCGTCCCGATCATCGAGCCGGAAGTGACCATCTCGATTCCCGACAAGGCGGAAGCCGAGGAGATCCTGCTCGGCGAGATCCGCAAACATCTCGACGACTTGCCGGCTGGCAAGCAGGTCATGCTGAAACTGACGCTGCCGACGAAAGCGAACCTCTACAGGCCGCTGGTAGAAGATCCTCGCGTCATGCGCGTGGTTGCCCTGTCCGGCGGCTATTCCCGCGACGAGGCAAACGCCAAGCTCAGCCACAACACGGGCATGATCGCCAGTTTCTCGCGTGCCTTGACCGAGGGCCTGTCGGTGCGCCAGACCGACGCGGAGTTCAACGCGTCGCTGGGATCGGCCATCGATAGCATTTTCCAGGCGTCCACCATCAAGCGATAGCTGGCCAGGGCCGGCGATCCCATGTAAGGTTCGCATGAGGAGACGGCTGAGAATTTCGACGCCATCGGCCCGCATCCCTGGAAATTCACCTTCTACGGTCGCGCGCTGCAGCATGCCGCGCAGGCGTGGCGGGCAAGAAGGAGAACGTCGCGGCCGGGCAGTGCGCGTTCGCACATCGCGCCCAGATGAACGGGCTAGCGGCGCTCGGCAAATGGAACGAGAGGCTGGAGAAGGCCGCCCAGGCTTCGTCCGCTTCTCAAAGGGTTCTCAGGCAGCAGCCGGCCGGTTCTGGTCCGAAAGGTCAGGCCGGCCGGTCCTTTTTTGCGCTTCTGTACGCTCCCCCGAAGGCGCAAGCCGAGCGCTGCTTGTCGGGCGCGATCAAGCCCTTTTGGCGGGAACCAAGACGGTCAGCCCCCGTTTTTTGAGGGAAGGGCGTCTACGAAAGTAACGCGAAAGGAAGAAAAATGCGCAAGATCCTCTATGCGAGCGCAGCGATAGCTTTTCTCGGTGTAACTGCCGCCCATGCCGGCGAAAGGCAGGTGCTTGGCGCCACGGCAGGGGCAACAACCGGGGCGGTCGCCGGCGCGGTGGTCGGCGGACCGGTAGGCGCAGCCGTGGGCGGCGTGGCCGGAATGGCCATCGGCGCGGCAACCTCCGTTCCGGCGGACGTACGCACCTACGTCGTCGAACATCCGGTGAATTCGATAGCGGTGGAAGGCACGCTTTCAACCGACTATGCGCTTCCCGACACCGTCGTCATCCACGAGATTCCCAACCATCCGCGCTATGGCTATGTCTATGTGCAGGATCGGCCGGTCATCGTTCGCAAGAAGACGCGCAAGGTCGTCTACGCCTCTGCCGGCGAGCGGGACGCGCGGCACCAGACGGGCGCGATCAGGGTGCACCCGCCGAAGCGCGTCATCACCTATGTCGAGCGGCATCAGGTTGCGCCGGTCGAGATCGAAGGTGACGTGAGAACCGGCTACGTCATTCCCGAGTCCGTCGAATTGACGCCGGTGCCGGACAATCCGCGCTACGAATACGTCTATGTGCAGGACCGCCCGGTGCTGGTCGACGCGCATACGCGCCAGGTGATCTGGGTGCGTTAGCCGGAACGGCCGACCCTCCATCGCATCGAAAACGCCCTGCCGGGCATCGGCGGGGCGTTTTCCTGTCCCTATATCTCTTCGCCCCGCAGCAGCCGAGGCGTCGGCCCGGTGAGGCCGGAGGCCTGGCGGATGAAAAACTCTTTGAGCCGCGGCATGCGGTCGACAAGGCCAAGCCCGATGTCGCGCACGGCGCGGAGCGGCCCGAGATCGTTTGAGAACATGCGGTTTAGTACGTCGGTGGTGGCGCCCATCTGTACCGTGTCGAAGCGCCGCCATCGCTGGTAGCGCTCCAGCACGTCGAGCGCACCGATGTCCTGGCCGAGACGGTCGGCCTCGACCACCGTCTGGGCAAGCGCCGCGGCATCCTTGAAGCCGAGATTGAGGCCCTGGCCGGCGATCGGGTGAATGCCGTGGGCGGCGTCGCCGGCGAGCGCGAAACGCGGCGCGACGAAGGCGCGGGCCAGCGTTAGCCCAAGCGGCCAGGCGCGACGCTGGCCCTCGACATGGATTTCGCCGAGCTTGAGGCCGAAACGCTGCTCCAGTTCCGTCTCGAAGATGAAGATGTCCTCCTTGACGAGACGCTCGGCGTCGGCGGTGCGCTCCGTCCAGACGATCGAGGAGCGGTTGCCTTTGAGCGGCAGGATGGCGAAGGGACCGGCGGGCAGGAAGTGCTCTTCCGCGCGTCCGTTGTGCGGCCGCTCGTGTGCCACCGTGCAAACGATGCCAGACTGCCCGTATTCCCAGTTGACCGTCTTGATCCCGGCCATGTCGCGCAGGCGCGAGCGCACGCCGTCGGCGGCGACTAGCAGATGCGTCTCGAGCGAACTCCCGTCGGCAAGATGAACGGTCACGGCGGCCGGTCCCCTGTCGAAGCGATCGACGGCTACCCCCTCGATCAGGTCGATGCCCAGCGCCGC
Source organism: Rhizobiaceae bacterium (assembly GCA_051959385.1). GTDB lineage: Bacteria > Pseudomonadota > Alphaproteobacteria > Rhizobiales > Rhizobiaceae > Mesorhizobium_L. The sequence continues at coordinate 12,203 of JBQCFH010000346.1, forward strand.
CGCGCGCTTGCGCAACGCGCCATTCAGCACGCGATTGGCCACCATGAAGGCGAAGGGCTCGCCGGGCTGGACCTCCCCGTCGAAAGTCAGGAACACCGGCCGAACCGGATCGGAGGTGCGCGAATCGGTGACGATCATCTCGTTGATCGGCTGCGCCTCCGGCGCTATGTCGTTCCACACATCGAGGCGGTCGAGCATGCGCCTCGCCGCGGCGGCAACCGCCGAGGCGCGACCGTCCTTCTCCCAGACGCCGGCCGGCGCGGCGTCCACGATCGCGATCCTCAGGCCGGGACGTGCAGCGCGCATCGCGACCGCCGTCGCAAGGCCGACATAACCCGCTCCGGCAATCAGCGCGTCCAGGCGCGCGTCGCCTCCCATCGGCGTTCTCGGCGTGCTTGCCCGCTTGGCCATTCGCGTGTTCCCTAGCCTTGACTTTCCAAGCTTATCTGGTCGAAACCGAAACTGCTGCAAGTGGCCTGCAAGGGCCGGTAAGGGAGAAATCCGATGTCGGCGGCCATGCAGGAACTTCTCTCCATTCTCGACCTGGAGACGCTGGAATACAATCTCTTCCGTGGCCGCAGCCCGAAGGTGCGCTGGCAGCGCGTCTTCGGCGGCCAGGTGATCGGCCAGGCGCTGATCGCGGCGCAGCGCACGGTAGCGCCGGAGCGGTTCGTGCACTCGCTGCACGCCTATTTCATGCTGCCGGGCGACCCAGAGGTGCCGATCGTCTACGAGGTGGACCGCATCCGCGACGGCCGCAGCTTCACCACGCGTCGGGTCGTCGCCGTCCAGCGCGGCCAGGCGATTTTTGCGCTGGAGGCTTCTTTCCAGGTCGAGGAGAAGGGGCTGGACCACCAGATTCCGATGCCGCCCGACGTGCCGCGTCCCGAAACGCTGAAGAGCCAGCGCGAGCTTCTGGAGGAAACCGGCGAGCGCGTGCCGGAGAACATCCGCAAATTCTGGGCGCGCGAGCGGCCGCTCGAACTGAAGCCGGTCAATGTCGAGCACTATGCGAGCCGCGACCGTCTGCCGCCCCGGCAGAACGTCTGGCTGCGCGCGCTCGGCAAGGTTCCGGACGATCGCGGCATCCAGGCGGCCGTGCTCGCCTATCTCTCGGATATGACCTTGCTCGACACCTCGACCTTCGCGCATGGCCGCTCCGGCTTCGATCCCGATATCCAGATGGCGAGCCTCGATCATTCCATGTGGTTCCATCGCCCGCATTCGCTCGACGGCTGGCTGCTCTATTCGCAGGACAGCCCTTCGGCATGCGGCTCGCGCGGCTTCTCGCGCGG
>JBQCFH010000347.1:0-24869 GCA_051959385.1 Rhizobiaceae bacterium
TCGCGACCTCGAGACCCATGAGGAGGAACAGGACAGCGTTCAGGATCTCGTCTATCAGGGTCCATAGCGCTGACACATAGCCCTGCGTCCGCTCGCTCATAGCATCCTTGGGGGCGCGATAGCCGATCAGCAGGCCGGCGGCGACCGTGGCTATAGGTCCGCTCATGCCGATGCGGTTGGCGAGCGCATAACTACTGGTGACGAGGGCAAGGGTGATCAGCACCTCGATCGGAAAGTCGTCGATCTCGCGCATCGCACGATAAGCGAGATAGCCCATCACGAGACCCAGGAGAGCTCCACCAATGCCTTCGCGGACGAAATCCCAAACAAGAGTGGTCCAGGTGAACTCCTCCACGCCGGTTGCCAAAGAAAGCAGCATGGTGAAAATCACCACGCCTACGCCATCGTTCAGGAGCGCCTCGCCCTGGGCTTCTACCTTGAGACTTTCGGGTAGTCTCATGCCCTTGAGCATCGTGAGAACCCCGACCGGATCTGTGGGGCTGATTAGCGCACCGAAGACCAGCGCCCATGACAACGGAATGGGGATCCCCATTGTGCGACAGGCGAGCCAGAATAGTGCTCCCGTCAGGGCTGTTGAAATCACAGTCGCGACAATGGCGAGGTAGGCAACCGCAAGCTTCCGTCTACGCAGCGCGGCGAAGTCTACTTGCAGCGCGCCCGCAAAAAGCAGGAAGGCCAACATTCCGTTGAACACTACCTGACTGAAGTTGATCTGCCGTAGCGCCGTCCCAATGTCGGTATAGAGCTGCGCTTCGGGAAATAGCAATTCCACAGCCACCAGCAGCATCGACGCGATCATGCCGAGAAGTAGAAGGCCAACTGAACTGGGCAAGTCTAAAAAGGCTCGGTTCACGAAGCCAAAAAATGCGCAAAGCACCAGCAGAATGCTCGTCAATTCGAAGATGCTGAGCATCGTCGCCTAGCCAGCCATTGCGAGTGATCCAAAGATCGCGCCCCAGTTGAGCATCGCCCGGAAACGGAATGTAGAAGATCCGGCTACATCCTCTCCTTTATGCCACTGCTTATCAGCCACCAGTTCACAGGGTAAGACGTGATAAAACCGCAATACATCGCGATCTGCATCATGAACCAGAACTCGAAGCTGTTCACCCTTAGATCCGCGCCAAGGATTTGGCGAAAGATCCAGAAATAGGCGACGGCCATGAAGCCGTACATGCCGACTTGCCACGCCACGAGCGATAGCGTGTCGGCTTTTAGAGCCTCAATGATGCCTTCGCTTCTCGTGAGACTGCGCATCGGTTTGATCGTGAAATACTGAAATGCAATTCCGACCAGGAACGCCAGGACGAAATCAGCGATCCACACGGAGAAGATCTTTTCGGAAAAGATACTCTTCCAGCCCAACCATAGGGCGATCGCGGGCACCGCGAACAAAAGCCATTCGGCGACGATATCTCCCAAGGTGCAACCGCTCCCGCAATGGGAAGTGCCTTTGAATACCATCACAGGAAAAGGCGTTTGCCGTTTGCTCGGCGGCGTCTTCCCCTGTCTCTTTGCCTCCAGGATTGCCCGACGAGTGGCAAGTTTGCCATATGTGAAGTAGACCGCGAGCCAGATAGCGGAACCGAAGAGCGCGGCAACTGGCCAGACGACGTTCATCACCCACATGTGCTGCGGGTCACGAATTTCGTCCCACGCGATGATTGCAGAACAGACAAATGCGAGAACAAGCGAGAATATTGAAAGTTCATGCAACCAGCCTGGTACCATGGGGTGCCCTTGCATCCGGGAATATTTGGATCGCACGGACAACGCCAAGGTTGTCGTCCTGTTCCAGATCGCTGTCGGTCAGGACCGAGTTGCTGATTCTCAAGGCGTCACAGCAGTCGCCACCTCCGCCCGATGTCTGCGGATTGCTTCTGCGATGAAGAGACGCGAGAGCGCATGATAGAGCGGTTCGTGCGAGATGATACGTGCCGTGCCGTAGCCAAGCATAGCGGTGATCATCAGCGCGATGACGTTATTCTGGTTGCCGGTCATTTCCAGGATGATGACGAAAGCCGTCATTGGCGCCTGAACCACCCCGGCGAAATAGCCGGCCATGCCAAGCAGAGCCGCAATGCCGGTGCTGCTCCCGAATATCAAACCAAGCGAGGAACCGACGCCGGCTCCCACTGCCAAAGAGGGAGCGAACAAGCCGCCCGGTATCCCCGAAACTGTCGACAGCACGCCGGCCGCTAATTTGCCTACGAAGAAGAACCACGGCAGCGGGCTTCCCTCGATCGCACCGCGCGCCTGGGCATAGCCCGTGCCGAAGGTCAGTCCGGCTGAAGCTATTCCGATGAGCGCTACGCCTAGGCCGCAAAGCCCTGCCACTACCAAAGCGCGGGGCAGCGGTTTGATTACGTTCCAGCGCCTTATCCGCCGCGTTCCCTTTAGCACCAGCAGAGAGAACAACGCGCCGAGCCCTCCCCCAATGACACCGCAGGCCAGAATGAGCGGCGCATCGTCGAGGAAAGCGACGGTGCCTTTTGCGACGCCAAAATAGGTGTAGTTGCCAAGCAGGCCGAGCGAGGCAAGGCCTGCGAGAATCACCGCCGTTAATACCAGCCCGTTCGTGCGGGCCTGATAGCTGCGGCCCATCTCCTCAATCGCGAAGACAATACCGGCAAGCGGGGTGTTGAAAGCGGCAGCGACACCGGCCGCCGAGCCGGCAAGGATCAAGCCTCGCGCTTGCGCCATGCCGCCCCAGCGCGCCACCTGCAGCATTATCGACGCGCCGACCTGTACGGTTGGCCCCTCGCGGCTGATCGAGGCCCCGCACAGCAGGCCGACTAAAGTGAGGCCAATCTTTCCGACCACCATCTTCAGCGAGAGCAGCCGGTTTCGATCCTCTTGCTCGCGAAGATGGCGGGCAGCGATCGCCTGCGGAATGCCGCTGCCATGCGAGTTGGGAAAATGGACGTGGGCCACCCAAGCGCAAAACATGAACCCTAGCGGCGTGATGAGCAGCGGCAGCAGGCCACGCCAGCCGCCCCCGTCGCCCAGAATTGCAAGGAAACCGGATTGCGCAATGTCCGCCAGTTTCGCGAAGAGCACACTGACAATTCCGACGACCACGGCGCCGATCCAGAACACCAGCCGCGGCTGCCAGACGCGGCGCGAACCCCAAATGGCTCGGGTGCGGCGGAGCATCGGGTGTCGTGGGAAAGAGCGGCTCATCCGCCAGCTTTAGACTGCCACGATGCTCTCGCCTAGGTTATCGGCGCAGACACATCCGTGCTAAACAAGAAAGCTGCAGCCCACGGACTGGCTGCTCATATATACACGCATGCGCGAGACGTGTGTTCTACAGTGGCCGCGACGATTGGTCGGGCTGGCCGCCGGCCCGAAATGACGTAAACGAAACGGACGTTTCCGGCACCGGGATGTCCCCAAGAACCGGCACCGGGGCGCCCCCCTAAGAACCGGCGGGAACGAAAAGCAACGGGCGGCAATGGCGGAAAGTCTGAGCATTTCCATCGAGCAGGCGCAGCCGGCGCGGCGGACATATGGCGTCTATGCCGGCATGGCTGCACTGGGTGGCTTGCTGTGGTGGATGTCGACCTATCGCATGTCGGCGATGCCCTTCTGGGCCCCTTGGGATTTCTCGCCGCTCTGGTACGCCGCGGCGGTTCTCTCGGTCTACTGGTACGCGCGCGGGCTTAGGCGGGTCGGGCCGGCGGAACGACCGGCGCTATGGCGCATCGTCCTCTACTATATCGGTATCGCCGCGATCTGGGTCGTGCTGCAGACGCGGTTCGAATACATGGCGCAGCACATGTTCTTCCTGAACCGGACCCAGCACGTAATGATGCACCATATCGGGCCGTTCCTGATCGCGCTTGCCTGGCCCGGTGTAACCCTGATGCGGGGAATGCCAGAGCCAGTACGGCGGCTCATCCGATCGCGACCCGTTCAGGCGCTGATCGCGATCGTGCAGCAGCCCTTCCTGGCGGCGGTGCTGTTCGTCGGGCTCATCGCGCTCTGGCTGACGCCGTCGGTCCACTTCCGGGCGATGATCGATCCGGCGCTCTATTTGGTGATGAACTGGTCGATGGTCGTCGACGGGCTCCTCTTCTGGTGCCTTGTGCTCGACCCGCGCCCGTCGCCGCCGGCCTTTGCCTCCTTCGCCATCCGCGCGACGCTCACCATGCTTGTCATGTTTCCGCAAATCATCATGGGTTCGCTGATCGCGTTCGCCGAGCACGACGTCTACACGTTCTACGACTGGTGCGGCCGCCTTTACCCCTCGATCGGCGCGCTCGACGACCAGCAATATGGGGGGCTTATCGTGTGGATCCCGTCATCGATGATGAGCGTGGTCGCGCTAATCGTTGTCATCAATTTCTTGCGGCAGGCCGAAGAAGAGGAATGGAAAGAGGACGATGCAGAGAACGCGACGGGGCTGGTCATTTCATCGGCGCAATGGACGGGGCGGTAGCGTCCTTGGCCTCGCCGCCGGGCTCGCCCTTGTGACGGCCGCTCCCGCGACGGCGGACGAGGCCGGCATGGCGCTGTCCCACTCCTGGGTGCGCAGCATCGTTCCGTCGCGGCCGGCGTCCGGCTACTTCACACTCAGGAACGACACAAGCAAGGACCGGAAGATTGTCTCGGCCTCCTCGCCCGCCTGCGGCATGCTGATGCTGCATCTCTCCAAGCACGAAGGCGGCGAGCACATGGCGACGGTCGACAGCGTCGAGGTGCCAGCGCACGGTTCCATCTCCTTCGAGCCGGGCGGCTATCATCTGATGTGCGTGAAGCCTGGCGGCCAGGTGAAGCCGGGCGGCACGGTCGTGATGACGCTGACCTTCGACGACGGCGGCACGCTGACGGCCGACTTCCCTGTGCGCAACGCCAAGGGCGAATAACATGCGGCGGTTGGCCGGCTTGGCCGCTTATACCATCCCCCGCAGCCATTCGAACCAGCCGCTCCCGCCGCCTTCGCCGATCAGGCGATGAAGATCGGCCTCGATGCCCTTCAGGTCCGGTGCCCCTTTGCCGAGATTGCCGAGCAGGAGCCGCGCCCTGCCCTCGTCGCCGAAGACATAGATCGTAGGACTGTGCATCACCTCGTATTTGGCGGGATCGTCGGAGGCCCTAACCGAATAGGCGACGCGGTAGCGGCGGGCGAGCGCGGCGAGCTGGTTGGCCGTACCCCTCAGCCCGTCGATTTGAGGCGCGAAGGCATCCGTATAGTCGGTCAGCACCTTCGGCGTATCGCGATCCGGGTCGACGGTAACAAAGAGGACGCGCACCTTCGCGGCGTCATCGCCCAGTCCCTTCAACACCTGCGCGACATTGGCGAGCGCAGCAGGGCAGATGTCCGGGCAGAAGGTGTAGCCGAAATAGAGCATCGTCACCTTGCCGCGATAGTCGGCGGCGGTGACCTCGCTGCCGTCTTCCGCCCTGGTCATGGTGAATTGGAGGTCCGGCATGGCGCCGGTGATGTCGGTATCGTGCCAGGGCTCCTTGTCGGTGCAGGCCACAAGCAAGGGACTGATAGCGAAGAGGGCAAGGGCAATGACGATGATCCGCCGGAAGCCCGTCGCCTTTCCGTCGTCAACCCTGGGAACCGGTCGTGTCGGACGATGGCGCATGATGAAGCCATCCATACGCCGCGCTGTTGCAAAAACCAGTCTTCAAATCGCCGCAGCGCCGGCCAGCAGGTCGTTTACGCCGGGAGCGGAGTAAAGGGCCTCGGAGATGCAAATTTGTCCTGCTCCAGCTAAGGATTGAACGCGCGCGGCGATGTTCACGGCCTGCCCAAAGTAGTCGAGGTCCTCATTGAGCGTCACGGCGATCGATGGGCCGCAGTGGGCACCAATCTTGAGGATGATGCCCAGTCCGTTGTGGTCGTCATTGAAGCGGTCGATCTCTTCAACGATATGAAATGCGGCTGAAATCGCATTTGTCGGCCATTCTGCCTTCATCCAATGCCCAACACGGTGTCCTTGGCAGCAGAAAGGGTCGGCTCATCCCGGGGTATCGTCTGCGATCATGTTCTAATCGTTCGTGCTCAGTGAACGCGGATGCGTCAGCTGCACGAAAGCTGGAGGATATTAGACCGCAGCCGCGTTCCCTCCGCCACCACCAACCATTTAGTGCGTTCTCAGCTAATTCTGCCGCACACCATAAGAAGAAACCCGCCCGGCGCCGCGATTGCTCGCCATTGCCTGATGCGCCGGGACGGCGCGCCTGTTGAAGGGCGCATGCTAAATTAGCATGCTCTGAATTGGTCAGGCAGTTCGCCTTTTGGGCATCACCGCCGGAACGATTTGAGTTAGATCGGGTAGGCTGTAGCTGGAGGCATTTTGCGGACCTAGTCGGCTGCCCGCCGCAGGTCGTCACCGGCTCTTGTCGGCCTTGTAAATGAAAGGCCGCTCCCATGGTTGCAAGCTGGTGACCTTAAGGACAAAGCGGTGTTTCAGGAAATGTTGTCTACTGCGGTTGGCGTGGCGACAGCCTTCAGAAAGCCGCAGCACTGTCGCGTTACTTGTGCCCTCCAGACTGGCGTTCCTGTGGTGGTTTGGCCGATTCGGGCTTTTCTGTATGTTGCGGTGCCGTGGTGGTCGGCGATTGTCCGCCCGGCATCTTGGGGGAATAAGAACGCTCGTAGAAGAAAACGGCCGCTATCGCCAGGATGATAACGGCGGCACCAACAACGGCTGCGATCGAAATCCCCTGCCGGCGCTGCGTCGTTCAATCTGTTCTTTGTTCTGTGCCATCCAAAAGAACGGCAGGCGCGCCGGCTTGTTCCACCCGATCCCGAAATCTGCCTCCCTCCCCTGTCGGCGGTACTGCGCGCTGTCAGACCGCCCGCAACGGGAACGTCGGTAAGTTCAAGTTCAGAACGGCCGTGATCCGCTAATCCCAACGCGTTCGGGCGCCAGCCGAACGCCCTACAAAGTCTCCATGGCGCCCGGAACGCCGCTCCCAGGATATACGAATAAGAGAAAGGCGCGGAGGCTGTGGGAGCTAATCATTCGGCTGCCGACCAGATGAATGAACTCAGAGCGGTCCCGGGTCAGGATTAGGATCGGGGCTCGGGCCGGGAATTGGAGTGGCGCAAGCGCCGGCTAAGGAGCCTCAGCAACATACCTTGCGGCTCACCAGGTTTCCACTTGTTGGCGCGCGTTTGCCGTGAAAGCGGTGGCCATGAGTTGCCGCACGTTCCTCACTTGCGGCTCAAACGGCAACATGGGAGGATTGACCGATGACCGATCCCGTCGCCCTCTTCATCTCCGAACTGATCCGCGCCGCGAATGAAACCGAGAAGCTGACGAAGCCCGAGCGAGCCACACTCTTAGAGCGCGCCGCCGCGACACTCCGAGAACTCCGCAACGAGATCGACTATTCCGAGACGCCGGCGAACGATGGCGGCCCGAACGACGCCCCGCACAGATGGACCGAAATGGCGAAGCTGATCTATCTCTTTTCGGTCGGCGAGGTTTCCGAAGAACTGCTCGACGCCGCCGACCTGATAAAAACGGCTCGCATGTTGATGGATGTGAAGCTGGAGATATCGGGATTGCCTGAGGATGGGGTGTAGATAGGCAGCGCGGGAAATCAACGAAACGGTTGCGGTCGTCAGAGCAATAGGCGGTCAGCTTCTGCTCACCCGGGCATCCGTTTCGACTTCTGCCAGGACGGCATAGAGCAGATCTCGTACTTCATCTTCGGCCGATTGGGCGTCTACGCCGCGTTCAACCAGATTTTGCATCAGAGCCTTTGCTGTCTCCCGCCAAAACAGCGTGGCGTCCTCACCCTGCGTTGAGGCCAGAATAGCGGCAATGCCCTTCAGAAGCTTGTGTTGGTGGCTAAGCGGAAACGCGGCGATCGTTGAATGCATAGGCTCCCCTTCCGAATCAGGCAGAGGCTATGGCGGCGAGGGTTAACGCCTCATATTGCGCTGCGGCCGAGCGGCGTTTCTTTGCCCGCGGTTCGACAGGCGGACGATGCGACTCCAGGCAAGATGCGCCGGCTCCAGATCGAAAGCTGGCTCTCCGGCGTCTCGCCTCGGCGTTCCCTCGTTTGTGAGGCGGGCCGCTTTCATTTCCGCAATATTTGAACCGGCTCCGCAAGACGAACCTCCACAGCTGACTGGTTCACGTCTCCCCTCGTTCTTCTCTGCGGTCGCGATCACCTTTCAGAGAAGGTTGGATCGCAGTCCCTCTCCCTCTACCACGCATCCCTGTGCGGCCTGTGTACGGCATTTTAATTCATATGCGAGCACCGGGCTTCACTAAAGTGGCTTGTTTGGCGAGCCGCGGGGCAAAGAGGCAAGTTGGCCTGCGGCAAGCACAGGGACAGCGCACACATCAGCAATAATGCGTCGACCATTCAGCTCGGAACCAAGGGGCAATGGCCGCATTGACATGCGACGAATGAGAACCGATGCCCGAGGGCAAAAATGAAGCTTGAGGATGAGGTCCGACACACATCCGAAGAAGTCGATGATGCTGTTTTGGAGGATGTGATCAGGGCCCTGCATCGGCGCGTAAAGCTCGACCACGAGCACGACATCCCTTACATCGCCGGGTACAGCAAGGATGGCAAGACGATCTATATCGATCGCCATTTGCCGGGCACTTTCGTCTGGAAAGGACAGGCCCATCGCGTTTCGCCCTTCCTTCTAACGCACGAAAAGATCGAGAAGGCGCTCCTTGACGAGATCGGCCTGCACTACCTGCACGCACATCAGATAGCCTTGCGCGCAGAGCGTGACGCCGTCCGTGGCGCCGGCATTTCGTGGCGGGCATATCAAGGCTTCATGAAAAGGCACGAGAAGCAGATAGCCGACGAACGCATCGTGAAGGTGCCTCGAGATCTGGACCTGACGCCGTACCGGGACGAGCGGGATTTCAATACCTTGGAGCGGCTCGTGCGGGCGACGGACTAACTGACGAGCGATTGCTTCTCCGGGGCTATTGTGTCCTGTGCGCCTGGACAAGCGAAGGCCCTTTGACGCCGGGCCCTGTGCGCCTCCACCAATTGCGTGCAGGCGCGGCAGGGTCCTGAATATGTATCGAGGGGCGAGTGATGCGAGCGCCGCGCATCACTTAGGCCGGCTTTCAATTGAGGACAATATCCTCGATACGAACCGGGAAGCGCCGGATCCGGACACCGGTTGCGTGCCAGACCGCGTTGGCGATTGCGCCCACCGTTCCGGTGATGCTGATCTCGCCTACGCCCTTGACGCCGAGCGGATTGACGTGCGCGTCCTCCTCGGGGATCAGGATCGCTTCGACCGAGGGCACGTCCGCGTTGACCGGCACATGATACTCGGCAAGGTCGGCGTTCATGATCCGCCCCGTCCTGCGGTCGATTATCGCCTCCTCCTGCAGCGCGAAGGAGAGACCCCAAATCATGCCGCCGTAATACTGGCTGCGCACGAGCCGAGGGTTGATGATGCGGCCGGCCGCGAAGGCGCCGACCAGCCGCGTCGCCCGGATTTGGCCGAGATCGGGATCGATTTTCATTTCGGCAAAGACGGCGCCGTGCGAGAACATCGCATAACTCGACGTGACTTCCGGATCGCGGGCCGCCTTGGCCGTTCCGATCACTTCGTGGCGGCCGGCGCGCTTCAGGATCTCGGCATAGCTCTCCCCCCGCGTCTCGTCGTCCCGCCGACAGAGCCGGCCGTCCCGTGCCACCACACCGATGTTGCCTGCGCCGAAGAGCGGCGATCGGGGATCGCCGGTCGCAAGTTGGGCAAGTTTTGCGATCGCGTCCTCGCCGGCATTCTGAAGCGCCAGCCCCGCGCTCGCCGTGTGGGCGGAGCCCCCGGCGATGCCGCCGTCCGGCAAGTTCGAGATACCCGAGCGGAATTCGACCCGATCCGGATCGAGGCCGAGCGCTTCGGCTCCGATTTGTGCAAGCGCCGTCCACGCGCCCTGCCCCATGTCGGCGCCGGCGGTTTCCACCAGCGCCGTGCCGTCGGCGCGCAGGGTGGCGCGCGCTTCGGCGGGGAAGTGCGGGCAGTGGAAGAACGCCGTGCCCATGCCCCAGCCGACGAGGAAACCATTCTCGTCGCGCATCCGGCGTGGCTCGAGCGGCCTTCCGGACCAGCCGAAGCGTTTGGCGCCTTCCGCGTAGCATTCGCGCAGCGCCTTGGAGGAGAACGGCCTGCCGGTCCCCGGCTCGGTCTCGGCGTAGTTGGCCAGCCTGAAGTCGAGCGGGTCCATGCCGCAGGCTTCGGCCGCCTCGTCGATCGCCGCTTCGAGCGCCGCCGATCCGGACGCCGCGCCCGGCGCGCGCATCGGGCCGGGCGTGCCGACATTGAGCCGCAGGCCTTCGTGCTCGGCCAGAATGGCGGGAGCGGCGTAAAGCGGCAGCGAGACGTTCGCCGAAGGCTCGATGAAATCGTCGAAAACCGAAGTCTCGGCGAGCGTGTGATGGTGAAGCGCGGTGAGGCGCCCCTCACCGTCCATGCCGAGCCGGAGCTTCTGCCACGTTGCTCCCCGGTGCCCGACCGGGCCGAACATCTGCGCCCGCGGAAGCATCAGCTTGACCGGGCGGTTCAGCATGCGCGCGGCGAGGATCGCCAGGATCTGCGGCCCGTTGAGGATCGCCTTCGAGCCGAAGCCGCCGCCGATGAAGGGCGAGCGGATCAGGACGTTTTCGGCCGGAATGCCGAAATAGGCAGCATAGGCGGCGCAGCTCAGCGCCATCGCCTGGTTCGGCATGTCGAGGGTCAGCCGGTCGCCGTCCCATTCGGCCACGACGGCGTGCGTCTCCATCGCATTGTGATATTGGGGAGGCGTGACATAGTCCGCTTCCACGACGCGCACGGCCGCCGCAAGACCGGCCTCGACGTCGCCATGCGCCGTGCGCGGCGGCGCGCCGACGCCGACCGCCTCAGGTTCGAAGCGCAGGCCGCTTTCCGGCCGAGTGCAGGGCATTTCCGCTTCATATTGCGGATCGAGCAGGGCCGCGCCTTCCGTTGCCGCTTCCAGCGTTTCGGCGATCACCATGGCGATCGGCTGGTTGACGTAGCGCACCGTGTCGTCCTGCAGCACCTCCACGCGGAAACCGAAAGGTTGCATCTTCTCGTCGGGATCGTGGGCAAGTGGCGGCCGGTTTGCAGGCGTCAGCACTTCGACCACGCCTGGATGCGCTTTTGCCGCGGCAACATTGAGCGAGACGACGCGCCCGCGCGCGATGCGGCTGGCGGCCGCCACCGCATGGAGCATGCCTTCGGGATGATTGTCGGCCGCATAGGTCGCACGGCCGGTGACTTTGAGCACGCCGTCGCGGCGCGTCAGCGGTTGGCCGGCATTCGAGCCGTAGCGAAGATTCCGGGTTGAGGCGGGTTCAGGCGACATGTTGCGCTCCGGGATTTGTGGAGAAGGGCGAGGCCGGCAGCGCTGGCATGGCTTCCGGCGTCCCTTCCAAGGCGAGGGCCAGCGCGCGCCCGACGATGCGGCGCGCGAGTTCGATCTTGAATGCGTTGTCGCCGGACGGCCGGGCGCCGGCGAGCGCCAGTTCGGCCGCCGTTGCGAAGAGTTTCGTACTCGGTTGCGCGCCTTCCAGCAACGCCTCCGCCTCGCGCGGACGCCACGGTTTGGCGGCAACGCCGCCGAGCGCGATGCGCGCGTGCTTGATCGCACCGCAATCGAACTCCAGCATGGCGGCCGCCGAGACGACGGCAAAGGCGTAGGAGGTGCGTTCGCGCAGTTTCAGGTAGCGGGCGTTGCGCGCGAAAGCCGCAGCCTCCGCCGGAAGCCTGAGCGCGACGATCAGTTCGCCTGGCGCCAGCGCCGTCTCCTGCTCGGGCGTGGAGCCTGGCAGGGCGTGCAGCATATCGACGGGTATCTCGCGGGCGCCGTGCGTGCCTTCCACTTCGACGACCGCGCCCAGCGCCACCAGCGGCACGCAGAAATCGGACGGGTGGGTGGCGATGCAATGCTCGCTCCAGCCGAGCACGGCGTGCAGCCGGTTCTCGCCGCCCAGCGCATCGCAGCCCGCGCCTGGCGTACGACGGTTGCAGGCGCTGGCGATATCCTGGAAATAGGCGCAGCGCGTGTGCTGCATGAGATTGCCGCCGACGGTCGCCGCGTTGCGAAGCTGCGCCGATGCGCCCGAAAGCAGCGCTTCGGCAACAGCCGGGAAGGTACGCGAGAAGCGCTCGTCATAGGCAAGATCGGAATTGCGGACCATCGCTCCGATGCGCACGCCGCCGTCGGGCAGCCATTCGATGCGGTCGAGGCCAGGCAGCCGCGTAATGTCGATCACGCGGCTTGGCCTCGTAACGCCGATTTTCATCAGGTCGAGAAGATTGGTGCCGCCCCCGAGATAGGCCGATCCCGGCTCCGCGGCGGCGGCGACGGCTTCGGCAACGCTGGCCGGGCGGATGTAGTCGAAACGGTTCATGCCGCGTCCCTCCGGTTGCGTTCCGCTCCGGCCTTGTCCGCAAGCGCCTTCTGCGCTTCCAGCACGGCTTCCGTGATGCCCTTATAGGCGGAGCAGCGGCAGATATTGCCGCTCATCAACTCGCGGACGCGCTCGGGATCGTCGCCTGCATGGCCTTCGGCGATCAGGCCGACCGCGCTCATGATCTGCCCCGGCGTGCAGTATCCGCACTGGAAGCCGTCATGCGCGATAAAGGCGGCCTGGACCGGATGCAGCGTCTCGCCTTCGGCAAGGCCCTCGATGGTGGTGACCGCCGCCCCGTCGAGACTGGCGGCGAGCGCCAGGCAGGAATTGATGCGCCGGCCATCGACGAGCACGGTGCAGGCGCCGCACTGGCCGCGGTCGCAACCCTTCTTGGTGCCGGTCAGGTAAAGCCGCTCCCGCAACAGGTCGAGCAGCGTCACGCGCGGATCGTCGAGCGCGATCGTCTGCGGCTGACCATTGATGGCAAGGCTGATGGAGAGTGACATATTGTACTCCATTCAGTGTCTATGTTGTATGGATCGGCCGTCGGGGAGACGGCAGGGAGGAGGCCGGGAAGGAGCCGAACTGAACGGCCCACCGGCCCGGGTCGGGAATGCGTACTTCGTGCGTTTTTCCCGATGCGTCTATTTATACGGAGGATGCCTCCGTTTATCAAGAGGCAAGATCGTCGTTTGGAAAAAATGGAACCTGGGACCGAAAAGACAAGCCGCAAGCCGCGCGCGGACTCGATCCGCAATCGCGAGCGCCTCCTCGACGCTGCGACGCAGATCTTCAGCGCCGGCGGTCCGCAGGCGAGTCTTGAGGCAGTGGCGCGGCAGGCCGGCGTCGGGATCGGCACGCTCTATCGCCATTTTCCGACGCGCGAGGCGTTGTTCGAGGCCGTCTACCGCCACGAGGTGGACCATCTGACCGATCTTGCCGGGAAGCTTGCCGTCGATTCGGACCCCGTTGAGGCGCTGCGGAAATGGCTGCACGCCAATGTCCGCCTCGTCGCGACCAAGAAGGGCATGGTCCAGGCCCTCCAGCTCGTCGCGCACGGCTCCGCGGACCTGAAAGCTTATTCCTTCGAGCAAATGACCAACGCAATGGGCCTCCTGCTCGATCGCGCCGTCGCAGCGGGCGAACTGCGCGCCGACATCTCGCCGGAAGACCTGCTACGTACCCTGATCGGCATCTTCTATTCCCAGGGCACGGCCGACTGGCAGCCGACGGCCCTGCGCCTTGTCGACGTCTTTGTCGAGGGAATGCGCAAGCGGTAAACCTATCTTGGGCGAAGTCGGACTGACTTGCAGCGTCGCGCCCGTGCCTCCTACCTCAGGCACCAGGTCATCAGTGCAGGTCTTCGCGCGATAGGCAATCCTTTATTGCTCAATTCAGGCCAACAGAATCTTGTCCATGGCCCGCGCTTTCTGGACCATGCTATCGCGATCTACCGCGTCACGGCCTTGTTTGACAGGCGCGACAGGCCAAGCAGCACCACCAAAGTCGCTACGCCAAGAATTGTGGCCAGCGTCGCCGCATCGAAGATTGCACCGCGATCGGAAAGAGCGAAGATCTTCACAGGCAGGGTCACCCAGCCGGGCGGATAGACCATCACCGTCGCACCGAGTTCGCCCATCGACAGGGCGAAGGACAGGCTGAAGGCAGCGACGAGGTAGGGCAGCAGAAGCGGCAGCGTGACGCGCCGCAGCCGATATAGGGGGCGCGCGCCGAGGCTTTCGGCGACTTGTTCGCAATCGGCCGGTATTCGCGCCAGCCCCGCCGTCACGTTGCCGTAGGTGAAGGCGGAAATCAGAATGAAATGCGCGATCAGCACGATCATCGTGGTGCCGTTGAGGAGGAAGGGCGGCTGGCTGAAGGCGACGAGCAGAGCGAGGCCGACGGAGACGGAGGGAACCGCGCTTGGAATGAAAAAGAACAGGTCGAGCACTCTCTTCGGCAGCCGATCCACGCCGCGCAACGCCAGCGCCGCCCAGGTGCCACAGGCCAGCGCAGCGGCGCTGGCGATCGCGCCGGTCAGCAGACTGGCCTTCAGGGCATCGTAGGAATCGGTTCGAAAGGCCTTGGCATAGTGGACCAGCGTCATGTTGCTGGGCAGGATGTCGTTCCACTGACCGCTGAAACTCGCCAGGATGATGACACCGATCGGCAGACCGTAGACGATCAGGAACAAGGGCACGGCGAGCGCCCATGTGGCGATCCGCCAGGGCCTAGACCACACCAGCACGTCTGCCTCCGAAATGCGCGATCGCGAGCCGGTAGAGACTGTAGAGCCCCAGCGACAGGACGACGTTGACCACGGCTATGACGCAGGCGGTCGTATAGTCGAACTCCTGGATCGCCTTGCTGTAAATGAGAAGCGGGAGCGTGATGACGTCCTTGGCGCCGATGAACAGCACGATCCCGAATTCGTTGACCGTCAGCAACAGGCAAAGACTGCCGCCCGCGATCAGGGCTGGCAGCGATGCCGGCAGGATGATCTGGCGTATGATGCGCAGCGGCTTCGCGCCGAGGCTTGACGCCACCTCGATCTGCGCCTGGTCGAAGGTGGAAAACGTCGCGAGCAGCGGCCGCATCACGAACGGCGTGTAGACGGTCGTCTCGGCCAGGATGACGCCCCACTGCGAGTAAAGAAAATCGACCGGCGGCAGGTCGAAGCCGAAGACGTGCATCAGCGTCTCGTTGAGCAGACCTGCCGAGCCGTAGATGAAGGTGAAGGCCAGCGTCACCAGGAAAGTCGGCAGCGCGATGACCGTATCGATCAACCGGCCGGCCATTTTCGCTCCGGGAAAAGGCACGAAGGCGATGACGAGCGACAGCACGAAGCCGAGCACGATGCAGCCGGCCGTGGCGCTGATCGCAATGACGATGGTGTGGTAGAGACCGTCCAGGAACTGGCTGGACTTCAGCACCTGCTCGAAGGTCTGGAGCGAAGGCGCCTCCTCGCCGAGCGAGGCACGCACGATGAGGCCGAGCGGATAGAAAAACAGCACTGCCAGCACAAGGAGCGGCGGCGCGATCCACAGGCCGTTGAGGTTGAGCCGAGGCGCCGGCGCAACGGCGACCGTCGCCTCAGCCATGGCTCGCATCCTCCGGCACGAGCGTGACGTCGGCGGGATTGAAATGAACCGAGATCGCGTCGCCGATGCGCGGCGGGTTGCCCATCGGCGCGGAAGTCATGCGCACTTCTTCCCCGCCGATATTGAGCGTGATGCTGTGAACATCGCCCTGCCACTGCACGCTAATCACCGTGCCGGAAATCGTATTCGGCTCCGCGGCGGTACGCGAGAACCTGAAATCGTGCGGCCTGACGCAGAGCAGGCAATCCTTGCTGGCCGGCAGGCCGTGATAATTATGCGCCGAGAGCGTCACCTCGCCGAAGCGCACCCTGGCCATCTGGCTGTCGATCGGCCGGAGGTCGGACACCGGCAGCAGGTTTGCGCGGCCGAGGAATTCCGCGGCGAAGCGGTTCGGCGGATGTCGGAAGAGAGACTGCGATCCGCCGAAAGCCTTCAGTTTGCCATCGCGCATGATGCCGATGTGGTTGGCGAGCGTCAGCGCCTCGCTCTGGTCGTGGGTCACGTAGAGCACGGTCAGGTTCGGCAGGTCGCGATGAAGCTTCGCCAGTTCATCGAGCATCGAGCGGCGTATCTGCGCATCGAGCGCCGAAAGCGGCTCGTCCAGAAGCAGCACCTGCGGTTTCGGCGCCAGCGCCCGGGCGATGGCGACGCGCTGCTGCTGCCCGCCGGAGAGTTCGCGCGGGTAGCGCTTTCCATAGGCCGACATGCCGACCATAGCCAGGCATTCCGGTACGCGCTTGCGGATGACATCGCCGTTCGCTCCGTGGGCGCGCAGCCCGAAGGCGACGTTCTCCTCCACCCGCATATGCGGAAAGAGCGCATAGTTCTGCACCACCATGCCGATCTTGCGATCATAGGGCGCAAGATGGGTGACGTCGCGGTCGCCGATCAGGATGCGGCCGGCCGAGGGCCGCACGAAGCCGGCAACCGCGCGGAGCGCCGTTGTCTTGCCCGACCCGGAAGGGCCGATCAAAGCAACGATCTCGCCTGGATTGACGGTAAGGGTCAGGGATTCGAGAACGGTGAGCGCACCATAGGTGACCGAGACGTTCTCGAAGCCGATCCTGCTGCCGCCCGCGGCCGCGGCAGGGCCGGGCGCCACAAAAGGCTTCACGCTTTGCGGCGTCCGCTCCATGACCGTCGCCTGGGCCATCAGTTGCTCGAGATCGCCTGGTTGTAGGCTGCCACGTCTTCTTTCAGGCTGTCCAGTACCTTGGCCCAGTCGGGCGACCATATATGGACTCCCTCCAGCATGGCGTTCAGCTTCTTGAAGTTGGCGTCGTCCGGCTTGACGTCGGTGCGGACGGGAAATCCCTGGGCGACCGAACTGACTTCCTTCTGCGCGTCGGCCGACAGCAGGAAGTCGACCAGCTTCTTGCCGTTGTCGGTGTGCGGCCCGCCCTTGACCAGGGCTATGTAGTAGGGGAGCGCGAAGGCGCTTTTCTTGCCGTCCGGTCCAGCCGGAAAGAAGACCTTGATGTTCGGATTGTCCGCCGACTGCGCCATGTTCATCTGCAAGTCGCCGTTGGCGACATAGAGTTCGCCCTTGTTGACCAGCGCGGTCAGCTTGCCGGTCGAAGCCGAGGGGCCGAGATTGTTGACCTGCAGCTTTTTCAGGTACTCGAGACCCTTTTTCTTGCTGCCGAAGGCATGGAACGCCTGCAGCATCAGCGCCGTCCCGTCGCCCGCCTGGCCGGGCGTCGAATACTGGATCTTCTGCTTGAATTTGGGGTCGAGCAGATCCTCGTACGTCGCCGGCGCCGTCTTCAGCACCTGGGCGTTGTAGATGAAATTCGGATAGTTGTTGACCATCGCGTAGTAGCGACCCTTGGGGTCCTTGTCGCGATCCGCGATCTTGTCGGCGCCGGCGGGTTTGTAGGGCGCAAGCAGGCCGTCTGCGGCGGCTTTCTGCATGAAGGGCGGCAGCGTCACCAGCACGTCCGCCTGCGTATTCGACTTCTCCTTGGCGAGGCGATCGACCACGCCGCTCGAGCCGGCTTCGACATACTGGATTTTGATGCCAGTCGCCTTGGTGAAGGCGTCGAACTCATTGCCGAACCAGCTCGGGTCGCCGTCGTGCAGGCCGTCGGCGCTATAGATGGTGACGACGCCTTCGGCCGCGAGCGCGGGAAGCGCCGTTGCGGCAAATAGGCAGGTGGCCAGCACTGCAACTGTCTTGTTCATGAGTTCTCCTTCCCTTGACGTTCAAGTGTCCCGATGGCGGCTCTTCATTGTTTTCGACCGCTACTTCCCCCGGTCGCGGGCCATCCTCGGCAACTCTGTTGGGCGTGGATCGATAAGTAAAATCTATTTATTTTATGAAGTGGAAAGCCACCCTTATGATCCTGCCACATCTCGGATGCCCCGCGCGCTGGCCCAGCCAGAGGCGGCCGACGCTTCGCAGAGACGATGCAGACGATACATGTCGTCCGGATGACAGGACGTGATGGGGGGTCGGATCGGCGGCTAATTTCGCCGCCGTGTTTCACCTGAAGACAACGCCCGAGGTCTGGGCACGGAGGCGCGGGTCGCGCGAGCGCACGGTGACTGGCCGTCCGTCGAGGATTTCGAAGCAGCGGGCCAAAGTATCCTCCTCCAGCCGCCGCATCGCCTCGTGGGTGAAAAAGGTCAGGTGCGGAAAGAGGATGACGTTGTCGCGGCCAAACAGCGCGCCCATCGGATGGCCGGATTTCCTCAGCGGCTCGACCGAGTAGACATCGAGCCCCACGCCGCCGATACGCCCGGCAACGACTGCGTCGACCAGCGCGGCTTCGTCGATGATAGCGCCACGCGAGACATTGATCAGCACGGCGGACGGTTTCAGGCAGGCGAGTTCCGCCCTGCCGATGAGGCCGCGCGTCTCCTCGTTCAGCACGCAGTGGATGGAGACGAAGTCGGACGCGGCCAGCATCGCCTTCAGGTCGTTCACCGGCTCGACGCCGATCGCCTTCAACTCGTCGGGATCGGTATGCGGGCTATAGGCCAGTACCCGCGCGCGGAATCCCTGCCCGGCCATGCGCGCCATCGAGCGGCCGATCTTGCCGCAGCCGACCAGCCCCACAGTCGAGCCTGCTATATCACGTCCGAGCCATCGCTCCTCCGGCCAGATCCAGCCCTTGTCCTGAACGACGCGGGATATTTCCGGCAGCCGCTTGGCAAGCGCGATCATCAGCGCGAAGGCGCCCTCGGCGACCGTTTCCTCCGCATATTCCGGGACGTTGACGACCGGAATGCCGCGCCGGGTCGCCGCCGGGATGTCGATCGCGTCGATGCCGACGCCGTATTTGACGATGCCTCTGAGCTTCGGCGCGCTTTCGATCACGCGCGCCGTTACCGGCGTGTAGCACATGAGGAGAAGATCGGCGTCGGCGACGGCCCGGCAGAAATCCTCTTCGGGAACGCCGTCCGGCAAGGTCACGAGATCGACCCCTCGGGCGAGCAGGCCGGCATCCACACCCGGGCATTCAAGCTCGCTGTCGGTGCGGACGGCTTTCATCGGCACGCACCGAATGAAGGCCGCGTACCCCCACCCCTAACCCCTCCCCACAAGGGGGAGGGGAACGTCGAAGCCCCAACCCAACCCAACGCTGGTAACAGGTCAAGCCCGGCATCCGCGCAGTCGTCTCCCTCCCCCTTGTGGGGAGGGGTTAGGGGTGGGGGTAAATTCAAAAGCGCCGGCACGTCCATTAAAGCACCGTCACGCTGCAAGCACCGCCTGCTCCACAATCCCCAGCGCGCGATCGAGGTCGGTTTTCGGAATCGTCAGCGGCGGAGAGAGCGTAAGCACGTTGCCCTGGCTGACCTTGAACGACAGGCCGTTCTCCAGGCAGCGATAGTAGATGCGCTCGGCAAGCGCGTGGTTGGGCCGGAAACCGTCCTTGTCCTCGACCATCTCGACGCCGAACATCAGGCCCCTGCCCCGTACGTCGCCGACGAAGGGCGAACGCGCCATCAGTTCACGCATCCGGTCCATCGCATAGTTGCCAAGTTCCGCCGCGCGCTCGACGAGACCCTCCTCGCGCACGATCGCGATGGTGGTAAGCGCGGCGCGCGTCGTCACCGGGTTCTTCTCATGCGTGTAATGGCCGATGGCGTAGTCGCCAGCGACATCGAGGTCGCGCCGCGCGACGACCGCCGCGATCGGCAGGATGCCGCCGCCGAGCGATTTGCCCATGACGATGATGTCGGGCGTGACGCCGTCATGCTCGGAGGCGAAGAATTTGCCGGTCTTGCCGAGACCGGTGGGGATTTCGTCGAAGATCAGCAGCGTGCCGTGCCGGTCGCAGGCCTCGCGCACCGCCTTCCAGAAGCCCCGCGCGGGCACCAGCGGGGTCGCGCGCATCGGCTCGGCGACGAAGGCCGCGAAATCGCCTTCCCGGCCAAGCACATAGGCGATCATGTTCGCGCAGGCTCTGGCCGATTCCTCCAGTGAGTTCGTACCATAGGGGCAATTGTGCGCCGCCCAGGGCGCCACATGCTCAGCGCCGGGCAGGAGCGGCCCTGCAATACCCGAACGGAACGTGGCTTCGCCGCCGACGCTCGATGCGCCGAAGCCGGCGCCGTGGAAGGCGTCCCAGAAGGACAGCGTCTTGAAGCGGCCGGTCGCGGCGCGGGCCACTTTCAGCGCCACCTCGATGGCATCGGAGCCGCCGGTCGTGAACAGCACTTTGCCGAGATCGCCCGGCGCGAGCCGCCCGAGCGTCTCGGCAAGCTCGACCGCAGGCTCGCAGGTGAAGCGGCGCGGCGCGAAGGGCAACTCGTCCATCTGCGCCCGGATCGCTTCCTTCAGGCGCGGATGGCCATAGCCGATGTGATGCACGCTGTTGCCATGGAAATCCATGTAGCGACGGCCGGCCGTGTCCTCGATCCAGATGCCTTCCGCCTTGGCGATAGCCGACACGCAGGGACTCGACAGCGACTGGTGCAGGAAGGCGTCCGCATCGCGCTTGAGAAGGGCCTTCGAGGGTGCATGGTCCTGACGCGCTTCCCAGTCGCGCCGGGCCTCAGCCCGGTTGGACTCGCCCTCGGTATGAATTGCCGCCACCTGCCCCATACGTACCTGCCTTGCGGTTTTCGGCCTCGTCGCCTTTCTTATCAGGCCGCCTTGTCCGCCGGAACCGGGGGCCTGATCTTCTCGCCTTTCGGGTCGTAGGCGGGTTTCAGATGAGGCCTGGCCGCGTAACGCATACCGGCCACGTCGATCTCGAAACGGCCCTCGTTCAGGAAGCGCGCATCGACGCCGTCCGCACTCTCGACGAGGCCGAGGCCGACGGCACGCCCGAGGCTATGGCCGTAGGCGGCGGAACGGAGTTCGCCGGCCGGCTCGCCGTTGCGCAGGATCAACTCTCCCCCCCACAGCATCGGGCCGCCGTCATCGAGCGTGAACTGGACGATGCGCTTCTTCAACGGCTTGCCTTTGGCGGCAGCAATGGCTTCCCTTCCGATAAAGCCGCCCTCCTTGCCGAGATCGAGCGCGAAGCCGAGTCCGGCCTGCCAGGGATCGATGTCGGGGGTCAGTTCCCTGCCCCACGCGCGGAAGCCCTTCTCCAGCCGCAAGGCTTCGATCGCGTAATATCCAGCGTCCCTGAGGCCGAGGTCCCTGCCCGCCTCGAGCAATGCCTCGTAGACGCCGACCGAAAATTCCGTCGGCACGATCAGTTCCCAGCCGAGTTCGCCGACATAGGTCATGCGATTGGCGATGCACACGCCGTAGCCGACGTCGATCCGCCGGTTCGTCGCGAAGGGAAACGCATGGTCGGAAAGGTCGGCCGGGGTCAGCCGGCAAAGGATCGCGCGGGCGTTCGGTCCCATCAGCCCGAGCACCGCATAGGACGAGGTAACGTCCGTCAGGAACGCATGAGCATCGGCCGGTATGTGCCTGGCAATCCAGTCGAAATCCCGGACCGGCTGCGCGGAGCCCGTGACGATCAGAAAACGGTCGGCGGCAAGCCGCAGCACGGTCAGGTCGCTTTCGTAGCCGCCGCGCTCGTTGAACATGCCGGTATAGACGCTGCGCCCGACCGGCACGTCGATCTGCGCCCCGCACAGCCGGTTGAGTACGGCGCAGGCATCGCGCCCCTGCAGCAGGAGCTTCGCGAAGGAGGTCTGGTCGAAAATCGCCGCCGTCTCGCGCGTCGCTTTCATCTCGCGGCCGACAGCATCGTGCCAGTTCTGGCGGCCGAAGCCGTACGCCGTCTCGGGGCGCTCGCCATTCGCGGCGAACCAGTTGGCCCGCTCCCATCCCATCTTCGAGCCGAAACAGGCGCCCTTGGCAAGGAGCCGGTCGTAGAGCGGCGAGCGCCTGAGCGGCCGCGCCAGATCGAGCTCGCGGTTGGGCCAAGGCATGGCGTAGTGCAGCCCGAGCGTCTCCTTGACGCGGTCGTGCAGCCAGCGCTGGTTGTTGTTGAACGCAGCGAAGCGGCGGATGTCGACCGGCCAAAGGTCCATCGTCGGCTGGCCGTTCACGATCCACTCGGCGAGCGCACGACCGGCCCCGCCGGCGCTGGCGATGCCCATCGAATTGAAGCCGGCGCCGACGAAGAAATTCTTCAGTTCCGGCGCTTCGCCCAGGATAAAGTTGTTGTCGGGCGTGAAGCTTTCGGGTCCGTTGTAGAATTTGCGCACCTCCGTCTCGGCGAGCTGCGGCACGCGGACGAGCGCATTTTCCATCAGGATCTCGAACTGGTCCCAGTCGTCCGGCAGAAGCGCGAACTCGAAATCGTCCGGAATGCCGTTCATGCCCCACGGCTTGGCCTGCGGTTCGAAGCCGCCCATGACCAGCCCGCCGACTTCCTCCTTGAAGTAGATATAGCCGTCCGGGTCGCGCATCACCGGCAGGTCGGGGTGGACGCCGTCGATCTTGCCGGTGACGATGTACATATGCTCGGCCGAGTGGAGCGGCACCGGAACGCCGCACATCTGGCCGACCTTGCGCGCCCATTGTCCGGCGCAATTGACGACGATCTCGGCGGCGATATCGCCTTTGTCGGTGCTTACCCCGGTGACGACGCCATCGCTGGTCCGTATGCCGGTCACCCGTGCCCGTTCGATGATCGTCGCGCCGCCCATGCGCGCGCCCTTGGCCAGCGACTGGGTCAGGTCCGCCGGGTTCGCCTTGCCATCGCCGGGCAGCCAGACCGCGCCGACAAGATCGTCGGTCGCCATCGGCGGCCATAGCCGACCGGCTTCCGCCGCCGTGATCAGTTCGACATCCACGCCCTGAGCCCGCGCCGACGCCGCGGTGCGCTTCAGTTGCGTCATGCGATCGACGCTGCGCGCGACGCTGATCGAGCCGCAATTCTTCCAACCCGTGGCAAGCCCCGTCTCCGCCTCGAGGCGGGCATAGAGCTCCGTCGAATAGCGCACCAGCGTCGTCATGCTCGACTGGCTGCGCAACTGCCCGACGAGGCCGGCCGCATGCCATGTCGTGCCGCCGCTCAACTGTCCCTGTTCGAGGAGCACGACATCGGACCATCCGAGCCTGGACAGATGATACGCGACGGAGCAGCCGATGACGCCGCCGCCGATGATGACGACACGCGCCTGGGTGGGGAAGGAACCGTTTGCGGACATCTGCGGGCCTTGACCGGGAACGTTATGGCTGGAAGCGGCGGGCGGCAGGATGATCGTGCTCGACCTGCCCGACCTTCATCTCACCACGGCAGTGAGAAGGTCTTGACGTTGGTATATGACTTCATGGCCTCGATGACGCCTTCCTTGTAGCCGTTGCCCGAATCCTTGATGCCGCCGAAGGGGGACATCTCGATGCGGTAGCCCGGCACCTCCCAGATGTTGACGGTGCCGACCTTGAGGCCGGCGATGTATTTCTGGATACGGCGGAAGTCGTTGGTGCACACACCCGAGGAGAGGCCGAACGCGGTCGAGTTGGAGAGCCGGATGAGGGCGTCGTCATCGTCCGGGGCGCGCACGATCGGCACGATCGGGCCGAACGTCTCCTCCATGACCAGTTCGCTTCTGTGGGGAACGCGGTCGACGACGATCGGCGGCAGGAGCGCGCCCTTGCGGCCGGGATCGTAGAGGATTTCGGCGCCCTCCTCCGCCGCCATGTGGACCCGCTTCTCGAACAGCGCGGCCGCCTTCTCGTGGATGACGGTGCCGAGCTGCGTGGCGGGGTCGCGCGGATCGCCGAAGACGATCTTCTTCGCCCGCTCCAGCACCATCGGCACGAAGCGGTCAGCGACTTTCTCCTGCACCAGGATACGCTTCACCGCGGTGCAGCGCTGGCCGGAGTTCTTGGTGGCGCCGGTCACCGCCAAATCGGCCGCCTTGGCGAGGTCGTCGTCGGAGAGATCATTCAGGACGATCAGCGGATCGTTGCCGCCAAGCTCCAGCACCTGGCGCTTGTAGCCGGCCTTGCCTGCGATCATCTTGCCGACCGGCACGCCGCCGGTGAAGGTGATGAGGTCGATGTTGTCGTTGACAATCATCTCCTCGCCGATTTCCTGCGGCCAGCCGGTGACGACGGAGAGCATCTCGGGCGGCAGCCCGGCCTCGTAGAGGATGTCGGCCAGGATCAGCGCCGTCATTGGCGTCAGTTCGGTCGGCTTCACCACAACGCAATTATTGGTGGCGATGGCCGGCGCCACCTTGTGCGAGACCATGTTGAGCGGATGGTTGAAGGGCGTGATCGCCGAAATGGCTCTGAGCGGCTCGCGGATGGTGAATATCTTGCGCTGCTTGCCGTGCGGGGTGAGGTCGCAGGAGAATATCTCGCCATCATCGAGGATGGCCATCTGGCCGGCCAGAGTGAAGACGTCAAAGGCGCGGCCGACCTCGTAGAGCGAGTCCTGCTTCGAAATGCCAAGCTCCAGCGTGATCAGGTCCGACAATTCCTCCTTGCGGCCGTTGAGCAGTTCGGCGGTCCTGAGCAGAATCCTCTGGCGCTCGTAGCGCGTCAGCTTCGGCTGGTAGTTCGCCGCGATCTCGAAAGCCTTCCTTGCGTGCTCGGCCTGGCCCGCCGGCACCGTGCCGATCACCGTGTCGGTATAGGGATAATGGACGTTCAGCACCGTCTCGGCATCCACCTTTTTGCCGGCAATGCGCATCGGCTCGTGGCGGACTTTGATCGAGGGATCGAGTTTGGTCATGGGTTCATCCAATCGGATAGATGTCACAAACGCCCCCTCTCCGTCTCGGGTTCGCCTCGACACCTCTCCCCCAGTTCGTGGTGGTGTGGACGGGAGCCACGCGGGTGGCCCGTCCTCTCCACCCGGAACGGGGGGAGAGGTGCCGAGCAAAGCGAGGCGGAGAGGGGGGAGTAATCATCCTTGTCTTGGCGGCTAACCAACCTGCGCCGCCGTCATCGCCGCGTAATGGAACGCGTCGAAATTGCGAAGCGCCGGCGCGTCC
>JBQCFH010000348.1:0-6100 GCA_051959385.1 Rhizobiaceae bacterium
CTCGTCATCATGAATTTCCGGCGCGGGCCGATCGCCAGGATGTTCGCCTTTGAATACGCGGCGCTCTTTCGTGGATTGCTGCCATGGCTTGCACGCCGGGGCCTGTTCATTCCGCTGGGCGGCACATCCACTCATTTCCGCAGGGAGGCGCTCGACGCGGTCGGCGCCTGGGACCCGTACAACGTCACGGAGGACGCCGATCTCGGCCTGCGCCTTGCCCGCCACGGCTATCAGGTCGGCATGATAACGCGGCCCACCTATGAGGATGCACCGGAGAAGCTGAAGAACTGGCTGCCGCAGCGGACGCGTTGGTTTAAGGGCTGGATCCAGACCTGGCTCGTCCACATGCGCCATCCGGCCCGCCTGTGGCGCGATCTGGGCCCGGGCTCCTTCGCGATCGCGCAGATCCTGTGCGCCGGAATGGTTGTTTCCTCGATCGCGCACCTGGTGTTTCTCGGGAGCCTCGGCTACGCCCTTCTTGTTTTCGCCTGGCACGAGACGATTGCGCCGCTGCAGTCGGCCATCCTTATCGTCGACGCAGCCAATATTGTGCTCGGCTACCTGACTTTCCTGCTGCTCGGCCGGCGAACCCTCCTTGCGAAGGAAAGCCTGTCGTTCTGGAAGACGGTCCTGCTGACGCCCGTCTACTGGGTGCTCATGTCGTTGGCTGCCTTGCGCGCCCTCTGGAAGCTTTACCGCGATCCGCACCACTGGGAGAAGACGCATCATCCCCGCCGGGTGCGGGAGGCGCCTCGCAATAGCGGGCTCGGTCGCTCGGCAGGCGCTAGCCGCCGGAATGTTCAAGGAATCCCGGGCCTTCGCCAATGATGCGGCCGTCCTCCGGACCGATCGCCTCCATGTCGCGATCGGCATAGGGCAGGGTGAGCAAAATGCGCCGGATCACCGCCAGTCGGGCGCGCCGTTTGTCGTTGGCATGGACGACGATCCACGGCGCGAAATTCTTGTGGCTGCGCGCGATCATCGTATCGCGCTTTTCCGTATAGTCATCCCATTTCGTCATTCCGGCGACATCGATTGGAGAGAACTTCCAGATATTCAGCTTGCTGTGCCGGCGGTCATGAAAGCGCTTGAGCTGCATTTCCCGGCCGATGTTGAGCCAGAATTTGAAGAAATAGATGCCGTCATTGACGATCATGCGTTCGAAGTGCGGAACCTCTTCCAGGAATTTCCGGTGCTCGGCGGGCGTGCAGAAGCCCATCACCGGCTCCACCACGCCCCTGTTGTACCAGGAGCGGTCGAACGTGACGAACTCGCCCGCCGTCGGGAAATGCGCGACATAGCGCTGGAAATACCATTCCCCGCGCTCCTTCTCGGTCGGCTTGGGCAGCGCCACGTTCCGCGCGGTGCGCGGGTTCATGTATTGGCGGGTGACGAAGATCGTCCCGCCCTTGCCGGCGGCGTCGCGGCCTTCGAAGAGCGCCATCACACGGTTGCCGGTTGCCTGCAGCCAGTATTGCAGCTTGACGAGTTCGACCTGCAGGCGTTCGAGCTCCTCAAGATATTCCTTGTTTTTCAGCTTCTTGGGATAGGGATAGCCGCCCGACTTCATGGCCCGCTTGGCGATCCAGTCGGGCAGGTCCGGATCGTCGATGTCGAATTCGCGTTCTTTTCCGTCCACTGTCAGCCGTAGCGGCTTGGTGTCGGGCGGCTCGGTCAGGTTTGTCGGATCGTGAGGCATGACGGTATCCCTCTCTTGCGATCATGCTATTGGGTAAGGCGGATGCGGATCGGCGGCAAGTTCATCGTGCGGCGCTGAGGCCACGGATGGCGGATATGGATAATGCAGGCGGAAGGCCGAGGCGCGGCTGGCTCGCTCTCTTGCGGCGCTTGATCGCCGACCTGTTCGCGCCGGGGCGGGCGGGCGGTTCGCGGGCGGAGCGGGGGTCCCCCGGCGACCGGGCCATGGCGATCGGAAGCCTCTCCGCCGTCGATCTTGCGGAAGTCGTGCCCGATCCGATCATCGTCTTCGACCGTGCGGGTTTGGTGGTCCACGCCAACGAGGCGGCGGTCGCCGCGTTCGGCCCTGCGCCGCCGGGATCGTTCATCCAGCTCAAGTTCCGTGCGCCCGAGATGCAGGCCCTGATCGGCTCGGTGCTCGGCGAGGGCGGTGCGACGCAGCCGATCGACTATTCCGAGCGCGTTCCGCTCGATCGGCTCTACCGCGTTGCGGTGCGCCCCGTCGGCCGCGCGACCGGACTGTTCGCCATGACCTTTCGCGACCAGAGCGAGGCGCGCCGCATCGACCGCATGCGCGCCGATTTCGTCGCCAATGCCAGTCACGAATTGCGCACGCCGCTCGCCTCGATCGCGGGCTTCATCGATACGCTGCGCGGGCCGGCGAAGAACGACGCCAAGGCGCGCGAGCATTTCCTTGAGATCATGGAGGCCCAGACGGCCCGCATGGCCCGGCTGATCGACGATCTTCTGTCGCTGTCGCGGCTGGAGATGAAGTCGCCCCACCGGCCGACCGATCCCGTGGACCTGGTCGGCGTGATCGCGGGCGTCGTGGACACGCTGGGCCATCTGGCCGCCGAGCTTGGCGTGAGCATCGAGAAGCGCTTTCCTGACCATGCCGTCATGGTGGCGGGAAACCGCGACGAACTGTTCCAGGTCTTCGAGAACCTGCTCGAGAACGCCTGCAAATACGGCCAGTCGGGCAAGCGCGTCATCGTCTCGATCGAGGAGAATGCGTCCGGCGTCGACGTGACGGTGAAGGATTTCGGACCGGGCATCCCCAAGGAAGACATTCCCAGGATCACCGAACGCTTCTATCGGGTCGATGTCGAGACGAGCCGTGCGCAGAAGGGGACGGGGCTCGGGCTTTCCATCGTGAAACATATCCTCACCCGCCACGGGGCGCGGCTGACGATCCATTCGGAACTGGGGAAGGGCGCAACCTTCGTCGCCCATTTCCCGACCGGCCGCTGATAAGGCGGACGAATGGGCGCAAGGCGCCGGACCAGCGTATAGCCGTCCTCCTGCCGTTTCTTTTTTCCGTCATCCGGGTGGCCTAGCTTCCGTGCCGCGGCTAAGATTCGTCGGATCGGGAGCAGGTGAATGCCCAGCCATACTTTCCAGGCTTATGACGAGGAGTTGCGGTTCCTGGCGACGCGGATCGCCGCGATGGGCGGCCATGCCGAACGCATGGTGGAAGAGGCGGTGGCGGCTCTCGTCCATTCGGACGAGGCCCTTGCGCGGACGGTGGTCGAAAACGACATCATCCTCGACGAGGCGCAGCGCGAGATCGACGACAAGGCGATCCTGATCATCGCGCGCCGGCAGCCGATGGCAATCGACCTGCGCGAGATCATCGGGGCGATCCGTATCTCCGCCGACCTGGAAAGGGTGGGCGACCTCGGCAAGAACATCGCCAAGCGCGTCACCGCCGCCGGCCAGGCGCGGCAGCCGGCGAGGCTCTTCCGCGGCATCGAGGCCCTGGCGGAACTGGCGCTGACGCAGTTGAAGGATGTCCTCGACGCCTACGGCTCGCGTGCGGTCGAGCGCATCGCCGCCGTGCGCGACCGCGACGAGGAGATCGACGCGAAATACACCTCGCTCTTCCGCGAACTCCTCACCTACATGATGGAAGACCCGCGCAACATCACCGCCTGCACGCACCTGCTCTTCTGCGCCAAGAACATCGAACGCATCGGCGACCATGCCACCAATATCGCCGAGACCGTCCATTATATCGTCACCGGCAGTCAGTTGCCGGCGGAGCGCCCGAAGGAAGACGAAAGCCACAAGGTGGTTGTCGCGGGCGACTGAATCCGATGTCTTCGCATTTGGGATCGAGTCTCCGAAGCGCAAGCACACGCGCCGCCACCCTGCGGCAGCGCTTTGACAACGCGTGCGGTCTTTCATTTGATTGAGTGGAAATGCGCTCCGTTGCTCCTAGCTTCGGTTGCAGCGGAATTTTCATAAGCGGCCGATCTCCTTCGGCCGGACTCCTGAAAGGGATCGGATAATGCAGATCGGTTTCGTGGGCCTCGGCCGCATGGGCGGCAATATGGTGCGGCGCTTGATGAAAGCCGGACACAAATGCGTGGTCTTCGACATCAACGCCGATGCGCGCAAGGCGCTGGCGAAGGAGGGCGCTGTCGACGCCGCTTCGCTGGAGAGACTGGTGGAGGCGCTTTCGGGCGGAAAGCGGGCGGTGTGGATCATGCTGCCGGCCGGGGCGATTACCGAGAAGACGGTCGAGAAGCTCGGCGGTCTGCTCGATAACGACGATATCGTCATCGACGGCGGCAACAGCTTCTACAAGGACGATATCCGCCGCGCCAAGGCGCTGGCTGCAAAGAACGTGCGCTACGTCGATTGCGGCACGTCGGGCGGCGTCTGGGGCATCGACCGCGGCTATTGCATGATGATCGGCGGCGACAAGGAATCCGTCGATCATCTCGACCCGATCTTCGCGGCGCTGGCGCCTGGCGCGGGCGACATCCCGCGCACGCCCGGCCGCGAGAAATTCGATCCGCGCGCCGAAAAGGGCTACATCCATGCCGGGCCCGCCGGCGCCGGACATTTCGTCAAAATGGTCCATAACGGCATCGAATACGGCATGATGCAGGCCTATGCGGAAGGCTTCGACATCCTGCGCAACAAGGATTCGACCGACCTTCCGGAAGACGAGCGCTTCGAGCTCAACATCCCCGATATAGCCGAGGTCTGGCGACGCGGCAGCGTCATTTCCTCGTGGCTGCTCGATCTCTCCGCCATCGCCTTGGCGAAGGATCCGGAGCTCTCGGAATTCTCGGGCTATGTCCAGGATTCCGGCGAGGGCCGCTGGACGGTCGAGGCGGCGATCGAGGA
The DNA here is from genome assembly GCA_051959385.1 of Rhizobiaceae bacterium. Taxonomy (GTDB): domain Bacteria; phylum Pseudomonadota; class Alphaproteobacteria; order Rhizobiales; family Rhizobiaceae; genus Mesorhizobium_L. Next base: position 4,837 of record JBQCFH010000348.1, read on the forward strand.
GGCCGTTCCCGCGGACGTGCTGAGCACGGCGCTCTTCGCCCGCTTCCGCTCGCGCCAGGATCACAATTTCGCGGAAAAGATCCTTTCGGCCATGCGGTTCGGCTTCGGGGGCCATATCGAAGGCGCCGAGGCGATTGATCCCGAGAAGAAGATCGACGCCCATCCGTCGAGCGTCAAGCATACGAAGAACTGAGGACGGGAAAGTGGCTGACATCAAGACAAAAAAGACTCCGGCGCGGGCCGATCGGCCGAATCCGAAAAAGGCCAATGCCGACCCGTGCGCCATGGTCATATTCGGCGCCGGCGGCGACCTCACCAAGCGGCTCGTCGTGCCGGCGCTCTACAATCTGATGCATAGCGGCGAACTGCCGGACAACTTCATCCTCATCGGCGCCGACCTCGCCGAAGGAACGACCGAAAGCTGGCGCGACCGTCTGCACGAGATGCTCGAAAGCTTCGTCGGCAACGAGGCCGCCGAATTCGACGTCAAGGAGATCGACGAGAAGGCCTGGAAAAAGCTCGCCGAGCGCATGCGCTACATCAAGGGCGACATGACCAAGCCGGACCTTTACGGCGATATCCGCAAGGCCCTCGACGACGCCGACAAGAACGGCGGCATCGCCGGCAACGTCATCTTCTATCTCGCGGTGCCGGACCGCTTCTTCGGAACCGTCGTCGAACAGCTTGGCAAGGCGAAACTGACCGACCAGCAGAAGGACGGAGACGGCAAGCCGAAATTCTGGCGGCGCGTGGTCATCGAGAAGCCGTTCGGGCACAGCCTGGATTCGGCGAGGGCGCTCAACGCGCAGATCCTGAAGGTGCTCGACGAGGACCAGATCTACCGGATCGACCATTTCCTCGGCAAGGAAACGGTCCAGAACATCATGACCTTCCGTTTCGCCAACGGTCTGTTCGAGCCGATCTGGAACCGCGACCGCATCGACCACGTCCAGATCACGGTTGCCGAGACGGTGGGCGTGGAGGATCGCGGCCGCTTCTACGAGGCGACCGGCGCGCTGCGCGACATGATCCCGAACCACCTCTTCACGCTTCTCTCCATGGTGGCGATGGAGCCGCCGGTCGGCTTCGACGCCGCCGCCATCCGCGACAAGAAGGTCGAGCTCTTCTCCGCCATTCCCGCGGTCGAGCCGGAGGACGCGGTGCGCGGTCAGTACGGGGCCGGAACCGTGCTCGGCAAGAAGGTGGGGTCCTATCGCGGCTCGCCCAATGTCGCGGCGGATTCCAATGTCGAGACCTATGTCGC
>JBQCFH010000349.1:0-5112 GCA_051959385.1 Rhizobiaceae bacterium
ATGAAGGCGCTTTCTGGGGATTTCGCCACGAAGGCGGCCGCGATCCTTGCCGCCGGCTGCGATCTCGTCCTTCACTGCAACGGCGTGATGGAGGAGATGCGCGCGGTGGCGGGCGCTGCCGGTCCGCTTGCCGGGAAGCCGCTCGCGCGGGCCGAAAGGGCGCTTGCCGCGCGGCACAGGCCGGACGCGACGGCTGAAGCCGCGGCGCGGGCGGAATTCGCCGGCTATTTCGAGGCGGCGGCCTGACGGATTTAGAACGGGAAAGCGGTTGTCCAGGGACGAGACACCTTTCGAGCGCCTGTGGGCGGACAACGATGCGGAGCGGGCGAGTTCCGAGCCGGCGCTCGTCGTCGATGTCGACGGCTTCGAGGGGCCTCTCGACCTGCTCCTGCTCCTCGCGCGCAACCAGAAGGTCGACCTCGCCCGCATCTCCGTGCTGGCGCTCGCCGAGCAGTATCTCGCCTTCATCGAGCGGGCGCGGCGCTTCCGGCTGGAGCTTGCCGCCGACTATCTCGTGATGGCGGCGTGGCTCGCCTACCTGAAATCGAAGCTGCTCATCCCCAAGCAGCCCGGCGACGAAGAGGCGACCGGCGAGGAGATGGCGGCGGTGCTGCAGTTCCGCCTGCAGCGGCTGGAGGCGATGCGCGACGCGGCGGCGCGGCTCGTCAACCGCAACCGGCTCGGCCGCGACGTCTTCGCGCGCGGCATGCCGGAAGCGGTGGTCGTCGAAAAGCGCAACGCATATTCGGCCTCGCTCTACGACCTGCTCACCGCCTATGCCGCGCAGCGACAGCGCCAGGCGATCACCAATGTGAAGATCGCCAAGCGCGGCGTGTGGTCGCTGAAGGAGGCGCGCTCCATCCTCATGCGGCTGGTCGGCTCCATGCGCGACTGGACCGCGCTCGACAGCTTCCTTCTCGAATATCTGACGGCGCCGGAGGAGCGCGCGACCGCCATCGCAAGCTCGTTTGCGGCGAGCCTCGAGCTCGTGCGCGAGGGGCATCTCGAAATGCGGCAGGAACAAGCCTTCGCGGCGCTCTATATGCGCTCGCGGCCTAAGCCCGCCGGCGTGAAGCTTACGGAGGTCACCGGTGACTGAAGGCGGACCAGCGACGATCGTCCCGTTCATGGACGAGGACGGGAGCGATATCGAAATCGCCGGCAACCCCGCCGAGCGGCTGCATCTTTCCGAGACGATGCGGATGGCGGAAGCGCTCGTCTTCGCCTCCGCCGAGCCTGTGACGGAGAAGGCACTCGCGGCGCGCCTGCCGGAAGGCATCGACGTGGCGCAGGTCATGGCCGAGCTGCAGCGCGTATACGAGAAGCGCGGGGTGAACCTCGTGCGCGTCGCCGACGCCTGGGCCTTCCGCACGGCCGGCGACCTCGCCTTCCTGATGAGCCGCGACGCCGTGCAGCAGAAGAAGCTGTCGCGCGCCGCGCTCGAAGTGCTCGCCATCATCGCCTACCACCAGCCGGTGACCCGCGCCGAGATGGAGGACATACGCGGCGTGGAGACCTCGAAGGGCACGCTCGATCTGCTTTTGGAAACCGGCTGGGTCAGGATGCGCGGCCGCCGCCGCGTGCCCGGCCGGCCAGTCACCTACGGCACGACGGAAAGCTTCCTCGACCATTTCGGCCTGGCGGAGATCCGCGACTTGCCGGGCATGGAGGAACTGAAAGGGGCGGGGCTCCTGTCGCCGCGCATGCCTTCCAACTTCTCCATGCCGCAGCCGCCGGCCGATCCGGACGAACTCACCGAGGACGAGGACCCGCTGACCGACATCGACCTCGAGGAACTCGGACTTCTGACGCCGCGCGTGGAGGAGTGATTATCCGGGTCACGCCCCACCCTTCCGCGGAAGCTCTCCGGACAGATTGGCGACGTGCGGTCTACCCCCTCTCCGCCTCGCTTCGCTCGGCACCTCCCCCCCTGAAGGGGTAGAGGACGGGAGCCAGACTCTCCACCCGTCCTCTCCCTCACGAAGTGGGGGAGAGGTGCCGAGCGAAGCGAGGCGGAGAGGGGGTTCATGCACGGAATCAGGTCGAGTAGGCGTTCCCACCCTAAAGGGAACGCAATTGGTCTCTCTTTGACCAGGCAAGCTCTCGGGTAAGCGAGGCAAGCTCGTCTCCCAACCGGAACTCAGGCCCTGCGGAGGTGGGTGCGGCGCATTGTCCGTGCCGCGCGACGATGCTGGCCCAAAAGCGAAAAGTCTGCGCACTCTCCGTTTGAAAGATGGTGCGAAAGCGCTTAGATCAAACCGAGGGAAACGTTCGAAAGAGAAAAAGACATGGGTTCTTTCTCAATCTGGCACTGGATGATCGTGCTCATCATCCTTTTGCTCCTGTTCGGTCGCGGCAAGATTCCCGACCTCATGGGCGATGTGGCCAAGGGCATAAAAAGCTTCAAGAAGGGCATGAGCGAGGACGACAAGGACGATGTCGACGACGGCAAGACCGTCGAGCACCGCGCCGACGAGCCGGTGAATACCGTGCCGCGGGAAAAGGCCACCAAGTCCTGACGCCTCGCCCCAAGGCGGCCTGACCTCAGGGATCGGTTCGGTTTCACATGTTCGACGTCGGCTGGAGCGAGATGCTGGTGATCGCGGTCGTCCTGATCGTGGTCGTCGGCCCAAAGGATTTGCCCCGCATGCTGCGCCAGTTCGGCCGCACGACGGCCAAGCTGCGCGCCATGGCGGGCGATTTCCGCCGCCAGTTCGACGAGGCGCTCAAGGAAGCCGAGCTCGACGACGTGTCCGAGACGCTCAGCTCCGTCCGCAAGATCAATCCGATGAACGAGATCCGCAAGCATCTCGCGCCCATCGAGGATGTCGGGCAGCAGGTGCGCGCGGGTCTCGACGACGTCATGAAGCCGCAGCCGAAGCCGCTTGCCTCCGAGACATCGAGCGAGCCGGTGGCGGCGGAGCCGCTGAAGAGCGGCCCGGCGGAACTGCCGGGCGAAGCGGCGCCGGCCGTCGAGGCCGCCACGCCGAAGCGCGCCGCGCGGGCAAAAACGACGGCCGCGAAATCGACGGCGGCAGCGGGCTCGGCCAAGGCGCAGGCGCCGGCGAAAGCGGCTGCCGTCAAGCCAAAGGCGACGGCGGCTTCCGCGAAAGCATCGCCGAAGCGGTCGCCGTCCAGGGCCCCGGCAGCGGACGCCGTTGCAGCCCCTGCGCCGAAGGCTTCCAAAGCCGGCGCGGCTTCGGCTAGAAGGACGCCGGCAAAGGCCGCACCGGCCGGCAGGAAAAAGACGGAAAGCGCCCGTTGAGCCGCGCAGACGAAGACGAGATCGAGAAATCTTCGGCACCGCTGATCGAGCACCTGATTGAACTCAGGCGGCGGCTGATCTGGTGCATTGCCGGATTCTTCATTGCCTTTCTCGGCTGCTTCTTCTTCGCCAAGCGGCTGTTCAATCTGCTGGTCATCCCGTTCAAATGGGCGGTCGGCTGGGCGCATCTCGACGCCTCCAAGGTCGAGTTGATCTATACCGCGCCGCAGGAATTTTTCTTCACTCAGGTCAAGATCGCCATGTTCGGCGGCGCCGTGATCGCCTTCCCGCTGATCGCAGCGCAGATCTACAAATTCGTCGCGCCCGGCCTCTACAAGAACGAGCGCCGCGCCTTCCTGCCGTTCCTGGTCGCCTCGCCCATCCTGTTTCTGATGGGGGCGTGCCTCGTTTATTTCTTCTTCACCCCGATGGTGATGTGGTTCTTCCTGTCCATGCAGCAGGTCGGCAACGGCCAGGAAGTCCAGATCTCGCTCCTGCCGAAGGTGTCCGAATATCTCAGCCTCATCATGACGCTGATCTTCTCCTTCGGCCTGGTCTTCCAGCTTCCGGTGATCACGACGCTTTTGACGCGGGTCGGGATCCTCACCTCCGAGGCGCTCAGGAGCAAGCGCAAATACGCCATCGTGATCGCCTTCATCGTGGCGGCCGTGCTGACCCCGCCCGACCCGATGAGCCAGATCGGCCTCGCCCTGCCGACGATCGTGCTCTACGAAGTGGCCATCATCGCCTCGCGCTGGGTGGAGAAGCAGCGCGCCGCCCAGCGCGGCGAAAGCGAAGCCTCTTCCGAATCCGCCGCCGAGATCGAGGACAAGCTGGAAGCGAAGCCCGGCGAGTAGGCTGCTCTCGGCATCCGTCCCTCACCCCCCCTCTGTCCTGCCGGACATCTCCCCCTCAAGGGGGGAGATTGGGCTGCCCGCGCCGCCTCCTCTCCTGTTTAAACTTCAAAGCTTGGCAGGACCGAGAGTGACGGCCTGATCTCCCCCCTTGAGGGGGAGATGTCCGGCAGGACAGAGGGGGGTGCGAGACGAAACGGATAGCGGCGATGAAAATGAAGATTTGCCCGCCATCTTGCATCGGCAAGGGATGCGGTTTACCCCCTGACCGCCTCCGTCAAGGATCGATCCGACAATGCTCGACATCAGGTGGATACGGGAAAACCCGCAGGAAATGGCGGCCGGGCTCGCCAAGCGCGGAATTTCGCCGGACGAGGCGAAGCGGCAGGTCGACGGGCTGATCGCGAGGGACGAGGCGCGCCGCGCCCATGTCGCGTCGCTGCAGGAGATGCAGGAGCGTCGCAACTATCTCTCCAAGGAAATCGGCGCGGCCATGCGCGACAAGGACATGGCGCGCGCGGAAGAGCTCAAGGCCGAGGTCGCCCGGATCAAGGCGGTGATCCAGGAAGGTGAGGGGAAGGAGCGCGGGTTCGACGATGAACTGCGCGATGCGCTGGCCGGCATTCCCAACCTGCCGCTGCCCGACGTGCCGGTCGGCCGGGACGAGCGCGACAATGTCGAGCTTCGCGTCGTCGGCGAGAAGCCGCGCATGAATTTCCCGCCGAAGGAGCACTACGAACTCGGCGAAGCGCTCGGCATGATGGATTTCGAGACGGCGGCAAGGCTGTCGGGCGCCCGCTTCACCGTGCTCAAGGGCAAGCTCGCGCGGCTCGAACGCGCGCTCGGCCAGTTCATGCTCGACCTGCATACGAACGAGCACGGCTATACGGAGGTGCAGCCGCCGCTGTTGGTGCGGGATGAAACCATGTTCGGCACCGGACAATTGCCCAAATTCGGCGAGGACCTGTTCCGGACGACCGATGGCCGCTGGCT
>JBQCFH010000350.1:0-2432 GCA_051959385.1 Rhizobiaceae bacterium
CGCCGAGCAGGTCGAGCGTCTGGAAAGCCACCGATTCCAGCGTGGCGCGGGCGAACTCGGCCGGTCCCGTGTTGCGCGTCAGCCCGAAGATCGCGCCGCGCGCATCCGCGTCCCAGTGGGGCGCGCCGAGCCCGACGAATGCCGGAACCAGATAGACCGACTGCGCCGGGTCCGCCTTGTCGGCCAGCTTGCCGCTCTCCCCGGCATGGCCGATGATCTTCAATCCGTCGCGCAGCCATTGGACCGCGGCCCCGGCGACGAAGATCGAGCCCTCCAGCGCGTATGTCGTCTTTCCGTTCAGACGGTAGGCGATCGTGGTAAGCAGCCGGTTCTTCGAGCGCACCATTTCCGCGCCCGTGTTGAGCAGCGCGAAACAGCCCGTTCCATAGGTCGACTTGATCATGCCCGGCTTGAAGCAGGCCTGGCCGATCGTCGCCGCCTGCTGGTCGCCCGCAACGCCCAGGATCGGAATCTCGGCGCCGAAGAGCTTGCCGTCCGTCAGGCCGAACTCATCCGCGCAATCTTTGACTTGCGGTAGGATGCCGAGCGGCACATCGAGGATTTCCAGCAATTCCTCGTCCCATTCATTGCGTCCGATGTCGTAGAGCAGCGTTCGTGACGCGTTGGTCGCATCGGTCAAATGCTTCCTGCCACCGGTGAGCCGCCAGATCAGGAACGCGTCGATCGTGCCGGCGGCAAGCTCGCCTCTCGCCGCCCGCCGTCGCGCGCCTTTCACATTGTCGAGCAGCCATGCGAACTTCGTTCCGGTGAAATAGGGATCGAGCAGAAGCCCGGTCTTGCGCGTGAATTTCGGCTCGAGTCCCCTCTTTCTCAGCCTTTGACAGAGCGGCGCCGTCCGCCGATCCTGCCAGACGATGGCGTTGTGGATCGCCTTGCCGGTGGCACGGTCCCAGATGACCGCCGTCTCGCGCTGGTTGGTGATGCCGAGGGCCGCTATGTCCGCCGCTTTCAGCTTCGCCTTCTTCAGCGCCGTCTTCACCGTGGCGACGACGGAGTTCCAGATGTCTTCCGGATCATGCTCGACCCAGCCTGACGCCGGATAGATCTGCGGAAATTCCTGCTGGCCTTGCGCCACGATCTTCATCGAACCGTCGAAGATGATGGCGCGGCTCGAAGTGGTCCCCTGGTCGATGGCCAGGATATATCCGCTCATTTCTCCCCCTGCGCTTCGCGCTCTTGCGGCCTGCACCTCAGTCGAGATGGCCAGCTCCGTTCCTGATCTCGATCGTCTCGGCGCCGCTCAGCGCCTTTTCGCTGCCGTCCGGAAATACCACCATGCACCCGTTCGGGCAGATATCGGCGTGCTCGCCGGGATCGAGCGTCCGCTGATACGTGCGGCCCGCCTCCATGACGGTGATCGACTGCCGCTCGGCATCGCCGTTGGAGATGTCGGCCGCCAGGACGGGACCGGCGATTGAAAAGAGGACGACGCTCACAACCAGACTTCTCATCGCCGACACGGTGCCGCCACCGCCTCCCTGGAATCCGATCCGGATTTATAGCCGGGCGGCTGACAACGGCAAGCGAGCGTCACGATTGAATAGTTAGAGCCGGAACAGAACGCAGCGGCAAGCGAGCGACAAAGATGTCCGGCGGAAACGCATTCATTGCGGCCCGTTTCCATCCAGGGCCTTGACCAGGCTGCATTCCGACGACTTGAAATCCGCTGCTGCCGCCGCGGCAAACGCTTGATCTACAGCCGCTTGCCTGGACAGACCGTTGTGCAGGAACATTTGCCGCTTGTAGCGGAGAAAGCCCTGTTGCTTGCAGTAGACTGCGGCCGACCAGCCCGGGCCGCTCGAATCGATCGAGTTGGATATGTAGCTACACTCGCCAGGCAGGACCGATTTCCTTCGACAGTCCCCGAGCACTTTTTTTACGGCTTCAACGCCGGAACTGTACTTCCAAACCGCGGCCCATGTTCCATCAACCGATCCGGCTATTGCCTCCCAAACGTGCTTGCCAGGATCGAACCGCATCAGACGCTGAAATTCATCCTCCGTCAAAATGCCGGTCTGCGGCCGCTTCGCCTTTTTTTGCCAGGCTTTCAAGGCTTCGATTGTTCTCGGCCCGATCTTGCCGTCCGGAAGCTGCGTCAGGAAATTCCCTTCAAACAGGCGCGATTGCGCCTGATAGACCTTGGTTTGATCCAGATCCGATTGCGCGAGCGACTCTCCCGGCACAATGAACAGCGCTAACAGGAGCGTGCCTATGCGCGCGAAGCGATTGTCCATCCATGCCTCCGTTCGACCCGATCAGCGCTTCGAGGGAGCCCATTCCTTGTCGACTATACGCCGGGCGGATCGAAAACGAACCATTACCCGATCGGATTTCGACCGGATGCATTGGAAGGCGCGGAAAGCCGAGGAGTCGGCAATTTGCATTATCCCGATCAGGCAATCGCCGAGCCG
>JBQCFH010000351.1:0-3735 GCA_051959385.1 Rhizobiaceae bacterium
TCGCTGATCGCCTTCCCGACGCGCGAGCTTTTCGTCGAGAAGATCAACGATTTCGACCTGATCATCTTCGACCGCTATCAGCACCGCGACGTGCTGCCGATCCTCTATTACGACTACATCGCCCAATATGTGGAAAACGGCGGCGCGCTTCTGATCGCAGCCGGCCCGGAATATGCCGGGGACAATTCGATCGCGCGCACTCCGCTGATCGCCGCCCTGCCCGCCCTGCCGACCGGCGACGTCATCGAAAAGGGCTTCTATCCGCGGCTGACCGAGACGGGAAAGCGCCACCCCGTTACCCGTGGCCTCGAGGGCTCGGGCTCCGAGCCGCCGCATTGGGGCCGCTGGTTCCGCGACATCGCCGTCGATCGCCCCCAGGGCGAGGTGGTGATGAAAGGCCCGGACGACCGCCCGCTGCTCATTCTCGACCGCAAGGGCAAAGGCCGCGTCGGCATGCTCCTTTCCGACCAGGGATGGCTCTGGTCGCGCGGCTATGAGGGCGGCGGACCGGACGTCGCGCTCTACCGCCGCGTCGCGCACTGGCTGATGAAGGAGCCGGACCTGGAGGAGGAGCGCCTGACCGCCGACGGCTCCGGCATGACGCTCAACATACGCCGCCAGACGATGAGCGACGATCCGGGCGACGCGCGCGTCATCACGCCGTCGGGCAAGACGCTGACCGTGAAACTCGCCAAATCGGAGCCCGGCATCTTCACCGGCAGCGTCGATACCGACGAGATCGGCCTCTACCAGATCGGCAATGGCGATCTGACCGCGCTCGCCCATGTCGGGCCGGTCAATGCGCCGGAGTTCGCCGATCCCGTCTCGACCACCGAGAAGCTCCGCCCCTTCGCGGAAGCGACGGGCGGCAGCGTCCGCCGGCTTGCCGACGCGTCCGGCAACATGAGCCTTCCCGGCATCGTGCCCGTGCGCAGTTCGGGCGACGCCTCCGGACGCGACTGGATCGGGCTGAGGACGACCGGCGACAGCGTACTCAAGGCCGTCGATCGCGTGCCGCTCTTCGGCGGCTTCCTCGGCCTGGCGCTGTTGCTGCTGGCGATGGGCGCCATGTGGTATCGCGAGGGAAGATAAGCTCCACTCTCCCCCGCGTTCCCGCTCCATGTTATCCTCGAACGTTCGCAACTTCATTTTTCGGGAGGCTGCCCCGCCGCGCGGGGCAGAATGGAGCCTATGAAAATGCAATTGACGCTCGCGGCCATGTCCGCGTTCTGCCTCTTTTCCGCGTCCGCCTTCGCGCTCGAACTGAAGAGCCCCGATTTCAAGGAAGGCGACACGATGCCGATGAAACACGTTTTCAGCGGCATGGGCTGCAAGGGCCAGAACGTGTCGCCGGCGCTCGAATGGTCTGGCGCGCCGGACGGGACCAAGAGCCTTGCGCTGACCGTCTATGATCCGGACGCCCCGACTGGATCAGGCTGGTGGCATTGGGAAGTGCTGAACATCCCGCCGAAGACGACGAAGCTCGCCGAGGGCGCCAGCGCCGGCAAGATGCCGAAGGGCTCGCTCCAGACGCGCAACGATTTCGGCAAGTCGGAATATGACGGACCCTGCCCGCCGCCCGGCGACAAGCCTCATCATTACATCTTCACGATCTATGCGCTGAAGACCGACAAGGTGCCGCTGGACAAGTCCGCTCCGGGCGCCATGGCCGGCTTCATGATCAACGCCAACCAGATCGACAAGGCCACGCTGACGGTCACCTACGGACGGTAGGACACAGGCGAGTGCAACACGGCGGTCGGGTCATTCGGCCCAAGCAGCCCCGCTATTCCGCCCGTGCCCGCTTCTCATGGTCGAGCAGTCCCGTGAGGGCCGCGACCGCGCCCGGCCTGATCTCGTGCGCCAGCAGCCGGTTGAGGTCGACGGGACCGGGCAGCGACAATTGCCCGCGCGGCACGCGCTGGAAGCCGAGCGGGCCGTAATAGGGCTCGTCGCCGACGAGCACCACGGCGCCGGCCCCGGCTTTCGCCGCCGCTTCGAGCGCGATTCCCACCAGCCGTCGGCCGACGCCGATGTTCTTCCATTCCGGCCTGACCGCGAGCGGCCCCAGCAGGAGCGCCCTGCCCTTGCCCGCCGCCACCCGCGTCATCCGCACAGAGCCGATCACCGTCTCGCCCTGCATGGCGACGAAGGAGAGGCCGCGCTCGTGCGGCCCTCCCTCGCGGATGCGATAGGCAGCGCGGGCATAGCGGCCCGGGCCGAACGCCTCTTCATTGATTTCGTCGATTTGCGGGTCGTGGGCCTCCTGCTCCTGCAGGTAGGCGAAGTCGGTGGCCTTCATGGTCGATCGGTTCCGGTTCGAGAACGGGTTGGGAGCATTTGCCGGCGCGTCCGCGCCGTGGCGCCGGGTCAGGCGCGGGCTCGTCGTCGCTCGATACGGATGATCAAGGCGTTTCCTCCAAGGGAATTTCCCCGCTAGACGATTTTGTGCCGGCACGCAATCGCCAATCGCCGAATTGGTCGGGATTGCTCCGCGACGACGGTCTGTTCAGGGTCGCGGGGGTTGGGCCTCGATCGCCCGTGGCCTAAATCCTTCGCAAGAGAAGAGGATTTCGGCATGGGCATGCTCGTCGACGGCATCTGGACGGACAAATGGTACGATACGAAGTCGACCGGCGGCCGCTTCGAACGCGCCGAGGCGCCCTGGCGCGATTTCGTCACCGCCGACGGCAGCCCCGCCCCCGGCCGGACACGTGGCTTCAAGGCGGAGCGGGGCCGCTACCATCTCTATGTCTCGCTCGCCTGCCCCTGGGCGCACCGCACGCTCATATTCCGCAAGCTGAAGAAACTGGAAGACGTCATCTCGGTTTCTGTGGTCCACCATTTCATGGGCGAGCATGGCTGGACGTTCAGGCACGAGGAAGGCGCGACCGGCGACACGCTTTACGGGCTCGACTATCTTCACCAGATCTATACGCGCGCCGACCCGAATTATTCGGGCCGTGTCACCGTTCCGGTTCTATGGGACAAGCGCGAAGAGACCATCGTCTCCAACGAATCCTCCGAGATCATCCGCATGCTGAACTCGGCCTTCGACGAATGGGGCGACCGCTCGCTCGATTTCTATCCCGCGGCGCTGCGCGCCGAGATCGATGCCGTCAACGCGCGCGTCTACCCTGCGATCAATAACGGCGTCTATCGCGCCGGCTTCGCCACGACGCAGGAGGCCTATGAGGAAGCCTTCGACGAGCTCTTTACCGCGCTCGACCGGATGGAGGAGCGCCTGTCGCGGCACCGCTATCTGGTCGGCGACCGGCTGACGGAGGCCGACTGGCGCCTCTTCACGACCCTGGTACGTTTCGACCCGGTCTATTTCGGCCATTTCAAGTGCAATTTGCGCAGGATAGCGGATTATCCGAACCTGTCGAATTACCTGCGCGACCTTTACCAGGTGCCGGGCGTGGCAGGCACCGTGAACCTCTACCACATCAAGCACCATTATTATGAAAGCCACCCGACGGTGAACCCGACCCGCATCGTGCCGAAGGGCCCGGAACTCGACTACGCCGCGCCGCACGACCGCGACCGTTTCAGGAAGGCGGCTTGAGAAGCGGGAGACCGTCGTTGGCTTCCATCCATATGGATAATCTTCCCCGTTCTTCGGCCCTGCGCACCCCCCTCTGTCCTGCCGGACATCTCCCCCTCAAGGGGGGAGATCAGACGGCACCGCCCCCGTCGCCAATCTCCAAGGTTGCAGAAGGTGAGCAGGCAGAG
>JBQCFH010000352.1:0-2884 GCA_051959385.1 Rhizobiaceae bacterium
AACACGCCGACGAGGTTTCGTTCGGGCGCCACATACATGGTGATGACGATTTCAAGATGGGGCAGGCCGCGCTGCCAGAACCATGGCCCATGCTTTGCACGATGCGCCAACTGCTCGGGGTGGCGGTCCCGGAAAACGGACCAGAAGCCACGGTGATTGAACTCGACCGCGGGGCGGCCGGAGCGCATTCTGGACATCGGGGCGATTCCCAGCCTTCCTCGAAATCTTGCTTCGGCGACGGCGCGGGTATTGAGCGCGAAAGGGCGCCGGAGTTCAACCGGGATCGGCTGCGCGCCCACGGCCTGCTCACAACGACCGAAGCAATGTGGTGGAATGAGATGGTGCTGCGAGAGAGGATTGAACTCTCGACCTCCCCCTTACCAAGGGGGTGCTCTACCACTGAGCTACCGCAGCCGACCGAAGCGCGGCGGACATTTGCCACACCATGCCCGGCATGGCAAGCGCGGGTTTGACCGATAGCGCAACCGATCACGCGTCGAAAACGTCACTTGGCCCAGGAATATCGGTCACCGATGCGCCGGGCCTCCGGCAGCGGATGATACACCGCCACTCAAGCGTCGCTCCTGATTGCCCGACCGACGTTCTGAAGGGCTTCGAAGGCTTTGAAGCGCCGATCGTTCCAGTCGGCCAAAGCGGCGTTCGGTCGATGAATCTCGCCCAAGTCCGACATCGCCTCCATGGCCTGGGGAACGTCGGAGTAATCGCCCGAGGCCACCGAGCCGAGGATGGCGGAGCCGAGAAGCACGGGTTCGGGCGATGCGGAAGCCGCCACCGTCAAACCGACCGTGTCGGCAAGCACTTGTCGCACGAGCGCGCTCTGTGCCGCGCCGCCGCTCACCACGATCGTATCGATCGCCACTCCCTTCTCCCGCTGGACCGCGGCGATCTGGCGCGCGCCGTAGCCCAGCCCGCACAGGCCGGCGATATAGAGCCCGACGAGGCTGTCGACGCCCGTCTCCATGCCGAGCCCGGCGATGACCGCCCGCGCGTCGGGATCGGCGAACGGCGCGCGGTTGCCGAGGAATTCCGGCACCACGTGCACCGAGCCTACGAGCTTCGGCACGGCGGCCGCGCCGCCGCGTTTCTCCGCCTCCGCGCCCAGCCAGCCGGCGAGCGTTTGCCCCGCCTCGCGCGCAGCGTGCGTCGCCTCGGGCGCATGCGGATGCATCTGGATCAGTTGCTCGATCGCCGCGCCGGCCGCCGACTGGCCGCCCTCGTTCAGCCACAGGCCGGGCACCATGGCGGAATAGTAGGGCCCCCATACGCCCGGCACGAAAGCCGGCTCAGCCGTCGTCGACATGGTGCATGCCGATGTGCCGAAGACATAGGCCATGCGGCTAAGCACGGTCCCCGACGCCCCGCGCGCGCCGACCGTGCCGACGCCACCCGCATGGGCGTCGATCAGCCCCGCCGCGACGGGCGTGCCGGGCAGAAGGCCGAGATCGGCCGCCGCCTCTTCGGTCAGGCCGGCGACGAGTTTCGTGCCTCCCGGCACGATCTCGACGCCGATGCGGCGGAACTGCTCGTCGGCCAGCGCGCCGAGCCCGATCGTGCGGAAATATCCGGCATCCCAGCGGTTCTCGTGGGCCAGATAGGTCCATTTGCAGGTGACGGTGCAAGCGGAGCGGGCCAGGCTGCCGGTCGACCGCCAGGTCAGGAAGTCGGCCAGGTCCATGAACTGCCAGGCATCGCGAAAAGTATCCGGCAGATTCTCGGCCAGCCAGAGCAGCTTCGGCGTCTCCATCTCCGGAGAGATCTGCCCGCCGACATAGTCGAGCACCTTTTCGCCGGTGCGGTTGATCCTTTTCGCCTGCTCCGCCGCCCGATGATCCATCCAGACGATGATGTTGCGCGATGGATCGCCCGAAGGGCCGACGGCGAGCGGCTTTCCACCTTCGCCCAGCACGACCAGCGAGCAGGTAGCATCGAAGCCGATGCCGGCGACCGCGTCCGGCGCGATGTTCGCCTTCTTCAGCGCACCGCGCACGCTGCGGCAGACCGCCTCCCATATATCCTCGCTCGATTGCTCGACGACGTCGCCGGCCTCGCGCCAAAGCTGGATATCGGCCTTGTCGGTGGCGATGAGCCTGCCCGTCCGGTCGAACAGTCCGGCGCGCGCGCTGCCGGTGCCGACGTCGATGCCGAGATAGTGACGCGCCATCTCTCCCTGTCCCCGGCGCGCCTAGAGGTCGTTGCTCTGCGGCAGGATGACGATATCGCGGATCGTCACGTTGCGCGGACGCGTCAGCATGAAGAGCACCGCCTGGGCGACCTCGACCGGCTCGATCAGGCCGCCCGCCGCCATCTCTTCCTCCAGCTTCTCCTTCGGCCAGTCGCTGATGAGCGCCGTTACCACCGGGCCGGGCGCTACCGCGCCGACCCTCAGCCCGTGCTTTGCGACCTGCCGGCGCAGCGTGTGCACGAAGGCCTGCACGGCATGTTTGGAGGCCGTATAGATCGGCTCCCACACGACCGGCACCAGCCCGGCGATCGAGCTCGTGACGACGATATCGCCGGTCTTCCGCTCTACCATATGCGGCAGCACCGCATGGATCGAGCGGAACAGCGCGTTGATGTTGAGGTTGAGCATGCGGTCCCACTGGTCCGGATCGCCCTCGACCACCTCGCCGCCGACATAGGAGCCGGCATTGCCGTGGAAGATGTCGAGCTGGCCCGTCTTCTCCAGTATCGACGGCATCATCGTCGCCACGCTTTTCGGATCGGTGAGATCGATGCGGAGCGGGATGGCGCCCTCGCCGAGTTCGGCCGAAACCTTGGCCAGCGCATCCTCGGCGCGGTCGACCAGCACGACGCGGGCGCCGGCCTCCAGCATGATGCGCGCACATGCCAGTCCGATGCCCGA